>NZ_JARWPM010000324.1 GCF_029869215.1 Nocardia carnea | reverse complement strand
GTGGGGGGGGGGGCGGGGGATGGGGGGTACTTTCGGGTGGTGGTGGGGCGGCCCGCCCGCGCCCGGGGCGCGGGGCCGCCCCCCGCCCCACCCCCGCGCCGCCGGGGGGGCGCCGGCCTGTTCGTCGAGTTCCCGGTAGGTCCAGATGCCCGCGGCCGCTTCGATCGCGGGGGCGTCCGGATTCGCCGTGAGGGCGGGCCGGAGCATCTCGGCGATCGACGCGGGCAGGCGCATCGCGCCGGCGCCGCCGGCGGCGGTGTCCGCGTCGCCCGTGGAAACGACGTTCTCGCCATTGAAACTGGGCACCCATACTTGATATCACTATCCTTACAAAGATTCATCAGATAGCCGTCGATTTGTTCGGGCGGCCCGGTGAAGGTAGGGCGTAATGCAGCACACAGGGCCGCTGGCCGGCGTCCGGGTGATCGATCTGACCGCTATGGTGATGGGCCCGTACTGCACCCAGATCATGGCCGATATGGGTGCCGACGTGATCAAAATCGAACCCCCGGCCGGGGACAACACCCGGTATATCTCGGTGGGTCCCGAGGAGGGGATGGCCGGGGTCTTCGTGAACGTGAACCGCGGTAAACGCAGCGTGGTCCTCGACCTGCGGGCGGAGCCGGACAAGGCGGTACTGCGCGAGCTGATCGCCGACGCCGATGTGTTCATCCACTCCATGCGCGGAAAAGCCGTCACCGCTCTGGGTTTCGGCTACGAACACGTGGCGGCGGTGAACCCGGCGATCGTCTACACCAACTGCTACGGCTACGGCCGCCGCGGCCCCGAGGCCGACCGCACCGCCTATGACGACACCATCCAGGCCGAATGCGGCCTGCCCCATGTGCAGCAGCTGCTCACCGGTGAACCGGGCTATGTCGGCACGATCCTGGCCGACAAAGTGGCCGGGATGACCGCCCTCTACGCAACGATGATGGCGCTGTTCCATCGCGAACGCACCGGGGAGGGGCAGGAGGTGGAGGTGGCCATGTTCGAGACCATGGCCGCGTTCATGCTGGTGGAACATGCCAACGGTGCCCTGTTCGACCCACCGCTGGGTCCCGCCGCGTATCCGCGTGCGGTCACCGGCCAACGTACTCCGTACCGCACCGCCGACGGCTACCTCTCGGCGCTGGTCTACAACGACAAACAGTGGAACGCATTCGTGGGTGCGGTGAACCCGCCCTGGGCCGGCCCGGAATTCGCGACCCTCGCGCAGCGCGCCGCCCGCATCGGCACGGTGTACGCGCATCTGCGCGAAACCTTCCGCGCCCGGACCACCGCCTACTGGCTGGAACTGCTGAACTCCCTGGATATCCCGGCCGCACCCGTGCGGACGCTCGACGACCTGCTCGACCACCCACAGCTCACCGCCACCGGATTCTTCGAAACCGTCGAAACCCGCACCGGCCCCGTCCGCTTCCCGGGACCACCCACCTGGTTCTCCCGGACACCCGGCCGGGTCGCGGGCCCGGCGCCCCGGCTCGGCGCGCATACCACCGAGGTGCTGAGCGAGATCGCCCCCGCGGAGCGGACCGATCGCCGATGACCACGATCGAGGACGGCGACCTGGACCTGCGCCGATTCCTGCGGCCGGGCGACCGGATCGTCATCGGCCAGGCATGTGGTGAACCGACCACGCTCATCGAGGCATTGATCGCGCAGGGTCGCGATATCGGGGGACTGTCCGCCTTCGTCGCCACCAGTTTCTCCGGGATCTTCACCCCGCAAGCCACCGAATCGTTCGCGTTGTCGAGCATGGGAGCGATCGGTTCGCTGCGCACGCTCACCAAGGCGCACCGGCTGGAGGTCATCCCGTGCCATGTCGGCCGGGTGGGGCCGATGATCGAGGACGGAACCCTCGGCTGCGAGGTGGCTTTCGTCCAGGTCGGCGCGGCCGATGAGCACGGCAGGCACAGTTTCGGGCTGACCGGTGATCACACCCGGGCGGCCGTGGACCGGGCGCGGGTGGTGATCGCCGAGGTCAACGATCAGGTGCCGGACACGCCCGGCGAAGGGCTGCGGGCCGAGGAGATCGACTGCGCGGTCCGGGTTTCGCGCCCACCGGTCCAGGTGCCGCCGGCCGCGATCGGGCCCACCGACGAAGCGATCGCGAAGCACGTCACGACCTATATCGAGGACGGTGCCGTCCTGCAGGTCGGTGTCGGCGCCGTCCCCGACGCCGTACTGCGCTTACTGGGCGACCGCCGCGATCTCGGCGTCCATTCCGGGATGATCGGCGACGGCCTGGTCGGCCTCATCGAAGCCGGGGCGGTCACCAACGCGCGCAAGCGGATCGACCCGGGCGTCACCGTCACCGGCGCGCTCATCGGTACCGACCGGCTGTACCGATTCGCCGACCGCAACCCGCACCTGCGGCTGTGCGCGACCTCCTACACCCACGACGCGGCGGTGCTCGCGCAACTCGATCGGCTGGTCACCCTCAATTCCGCGCTGGAAGTCGATCTCACCGGCCAGGTGAACGCCGAGCAGAGCGGCCCGGCCTATCTCGGCGGCACCGGCGGCCAGGTCGATTTCGTCCGGGCGGGCGCCCGCTCCCGCGGCGGGTACGCCCTGATCGCGCTACCGGCCACCGCGAAAGGGGGGACGGTCAGCCGGATCACCGCGCGGCTGTCGGGTCCGGTCACCACCGCGCGCAGTGAGGTGGATGTGATCGTCACCGAATTCGGTGCCGCCGAACTGGCGGGCCGTTCGCTGGCCGAACGCACCCGCCGCCTGATCGCCATCGCCCATCCGGATTTCCGGGAAGACCTGGACCGGGCCGCCTTCGAGATCCAGCGACGAGGATTCTGATGTCCGATGCCGTACTGTTCGACGCCCGGCCCGACGGCATCGCCGTCATCACCCTGAACCGGCCCGAGCGGCGCAACTGCCTGGACAAAGATATCCGGGCCGGCCTGTTCGCGGCCTGGGACCGCTTCGAACACGACCCCTCGCTGCGGATCGCGATCCTCACGGGCGCGGGCAGTAAAGCCTTCTGCGCGGGCGGGGATCTCGCGGAAATGGTCGAAACCGGGATGGCCGAACCGCCCCGCGATATGTTCCCGCTGCCCTACGACACCATCGAACTGTCCAAACCCACCATCGCTGCCGTCAACGGCGCCGCCTTCGCCGGCGGCTGGATGATCGCCCAGGCCTGCGACCTGTGCGTGGCCAGCACGACCGCGACGTTCGCGGTCACCGAGGTGAAGGTCGGCCGCAGCTCGCCCTGGGCGGCGCCGCTGATCCATATGATCCCGCAGCGGATCATGATGGAAATCCTGCTCACCGGCGACCCCGTCACCGCCGAGCGCGCCTACGAGATCGGCCTGGTGAACCGCCT
Organism: Nocardia carnea; assembly: GCF_029869215.1. Classification (GTDB taxonomy): domain Bacteria; phylum Actinomycetota; class Actinomycetes; order Mycobacteriales; family Mycobacteriaceae; genus Nocardia; species Nocardia carnea_B. Next base: position 13,751 of record NZ_JARWPM010000324.1, on the reverse strand, counting down.
CGCCGAGCCGGGCGACCTGCTGGATACTGCGGTCGAACTGGCGGGCAGGATCGTGGCCGGCGCACCCTTGTCGGTACGCGCGGCCCGCGAAACGGTCATGCTGGCAACCGAGATGAGTCGGTCGGCGGCGCTGGAGGCAGCGCGTCATGCGGCTTCCCGGGCCTACCGGAGCGCGGACGCTCAGGAAGGCCCCGCTGCCTTCGCGGAGAAGCGGAAACCGCGCTGGACGGGTCGGTGAACTGCTGACACGTGAGCCGGTGTTCCGCGGTGGAAATCCGCGGGCCGATCGAAGGGTTCGGCGGTGGCGGGCACGGGCACTGTGGATGCGCCCGTACTCGCCACCCCGATGAATACCCGTTCAGCCTCGGCGTTCCCGGTGGCTGAACGGGCGTCTCGGGACCGGCTCAGGGAAGAACCTGCGGGACCACGGCAGGGTTCACGGCACCGACCAGCGCACCGATGAGGCCCCCGAGGATAGGGCCACCCGACCCTGTGGCCGAACCCACCGCCGAGCCGATCCCTGCACCCAGCGCCGCACCGTTCAGCACCGGATCGGGGTACTGCGCGCCCGGGTTGGTGGTGTGCTGCGGCTCCTGCAGCGGGATACCGGCGACGGGGGCGGCAACCTGCGGAGAAGGTACCGGACCGGCGTGCGCGGACGCGCTGCCCGCAACAGCGGCCGTAGCGATGAGCGGGAGCGCGGAGGCGACGACAGCCTTGGCTACAGAATTCGAGAACATTGCTCGCCTTTCGAACGAGTTCGGAAAGATTCTCAGACTAGCCTTGGCGGTACGCAATTTCCAACGCTGAGAAAAAGAGCTGTTGTGCATCGTTGCTCGCCGATTCCGGCATACCGCAATTCGGATACATGATTGCGGCCGGGGTGATCCCTATGTCTCTTCGACGATTTTGATCGCCCATTCGGGGCAGGCGTCCTTGGCGGTTTGCACCGCCTCGGTGAGGTCTTCGGGGATCTCGGTATCGATGGCCTCGGCGTAGCCGTAGTCGTTGAGGGTGAACACTTCCGAGCACAGGGTGGTGCAGATTCCGTGGCCCTTGCAGGAATCCGCATCGACGATCACCTTCATGGCGTTATCCCTCCGTCCGGTCGAATTCCAGGTGCAGTTCGGTGATTCCGCGCAGGATGAACGTCGGCAGATAGGTGTATTTGCGGTTGTCCGCCGGGCCGTGCACGCTTTCGTCGATCCGGATATCGGTGGTGCGTTCCAGCAGCCGCTTGATCGCGACCTTCGCCTCCGCCCGGGCGAGCGGGGCACCGGGGCAGGTGTGGATACCACGGCCGAACGCGATATGCGAGCGGGCATTGGCACGCTGCGGATCGAAAGTGTTCGGGTTCTCGAAACGGCGCGGGTCGCGGTTGGCGCCGCCGTTGGCCAGCATCAGGACGGTCCCGGCCGGAACGTCCACCCCGCCGACGGTCGTATTCCGCTTCGCCATCCGGAAATCGCCCTTCACCGGGCTTTCCATCCGCAGCATTTCCTCGATGAAATTGTTGATCCGCTCATGGTCTTCGCGCAGCCAGCGCTGCAGTTCCGGATCCTCGGCGAGCATCTTCAACGACGACGACAGCAGGCGCACCGTGGTTTCCTGCCCTGCCGAGAACAGGTTGGCCGCGACCCGCACCACATCCAGTACTTCCGGCTGACTGCCGTCGGGGAAGGTCGCCTCGGCGAGGCTGGTGAGGACATCGTTGCGCGGGTTGGCGCGGCGGTCTTCGATATAACCCGAGAACTTCCCGTACAGGAACTCGATCGGGTTGTGCGACATCCCGCCTTCGCCCTCGGTGCTGCCGACCGTCTGTTTGCGGTGCGGGTCGCGCTGCAGGGCATTGAGGAACTCTTCCTGATCCTCCGGCGGCACCCCCAGCAGATCGGCGATGATGTAGAGGGTGAAGGGGCCGGCGAAATCGCGGATCATATCGCCGCGGCCGGGGGCCAAGTACTCGTCGAGCACCTTATCGGCCATATCCCACATCGCCTCCTCGTTCTCCTTGAGGCGTTTCGGGGTGATGAGCCGCATGAGCAGGCCGCGGTGCGCGGTATGGGTCGGCGGGTCCAGGGTCGGCAGCTGATCGCTGAGCGGCAGCGAATCGCGATGTTCGGCGATCAACGCGTCCACATCGGAGTTCTCGTCGATCGGGACCGGGAAGCCGGGGAACGGGCCGGTGACCGAAATACACGACGAATACTGTTCGGCGTCGTTGAGCACCTCCAGGGCCTCGTCGTAGCCGGTCACCATCATGACGTTGTGGTGCTTCTCCCGGGTCACCGGGCACTGTTCACGAAGGGCCTCGAAATACGGGTACGGATCCGCGATCAACTCCTGCCCGAGGAAGAAGTCCAGATCCTGGAAGTTTTTCACGTGACGGTTCCCTTCGCTCCACCGGCTCCCACCGCCACGAGCAGCTCCGCCGGTTGACTTCCGCATTTGAGAATATAACTCTCATCTGTGAGTATGAGATTTCCACACGGCGTGCCGTGCGTCAACCGGAGGACCGGAGAACATGAGCCTCGATCTCACCGCTGACCAGCGGCTCTTCCAGCAGACAGCCCGGGAATTCCTGGCGGAGACCGTTCCGGTCGCGACAGTACGCGCCCTCGGCGAGGCCGATAGCGGATTCGACCGCGACTGGTGGCGTTCGGCCACCGAACTCGGCTGGACGGCCATGCTGGTGGCCGAGGAACACGGCGGCGGGTCCATCTCCGGGCGGCCGGTGACCGAATTGTCGCTGGTCGCCGGCGAACTGGGCCGAGCCTGCGCGCCGGGGCCGTTTGTCACGACCAACGCGGTACTGGCCGGTCTGGCGAGCGCCGGAGCCGGCTTCGGCGATCCGATCTCCCGGATCGCCGCGGGGGAGCTGATCGCCTCCTGGGCGATCTACGAACCCGGCCGCGGGCTGGAAGTGATGCACCCCGGTTCGGACGGGTACGGGCATGCGGGGGCGGCGGACCTGCGGGCCCGTGCTGTTCCCGAGGGCGACGGGTATCTGCTCAGCGGAACCAAGGACCGGGTCGAATCCGGCGATCAGGCCGATCTGTTCCTGGTGACCGCGCAGGGACCGGACGGCCCTGTGCAGCTGCTGGTCCCGGCCGATGCCACCGGAGTGACCGTGACACCCACGTGGACCCTGGATCTGGTCCGGCGCACCGCCCGCGTCGAATTCGACCGGGTCGCCGTGCCGGCCACCGCGGTCGCACATACGGGTGCGCGGGCCGCGACCGCCGTGCGCACGCAGTTACACACCGCCGCGGTGCTGACCGCGGCGGAAGTCGTGGGCGCCACCGGCAAGGCCGTGGACGCGACGCTGGGCTGGCTGGCCGACCGCTACACCTTCGGCCGTCCGCTCGCCTCCTACCAGGCCCTCAAACACCGGATGGCCGATAACAAGACCTGGCTGGAGGCCTGCCGAGCCACCGCCGCGGCCGCCGCGGCGGCCTGCGACGACGATCCGGCGACCGCGGACGAAGCGGTGAGTGTCGCGAAATCCTACGTGGGTGCCAAGGCCCCGGTGATCGGTCAGGACTGTGTGCAGCTGCACGGCGGCATCGGCGTGACCTGGGAACACGATCTGCACCTGTTCCTGCGGCGGATCGGGCTGGGCCGGGCCCTGTACGGCACGCCCGAGGAACATCGCCGCCGGATCACCGACCTCCTCGTCGCCGCATGAGCCGGTCAGGCCGGGAGGCGGCGGCGCAGCGTGGCGCCACGGGGACCGGGCGGTGCTCCGAAACAACCGCGCGTGGGGCGACGGATCTCGTGGAAGGCGAAACATCATGATCACCGATATGGAACCGGTCGACGATTTCCGAGAACGCGCCCGGGCCTGGTTGCGCGACAACCTGTCCCCGGCCCCGCCGGACCAGGGGCCGCCGGACAGCAAAGACGAGTGGGATCGGGCCCGGGAATTGCAGCGCAAGCTGTACGACGCCGGTTTCGCCGGTATCTGTTTCCCGAAGGAGTACGGCGGACTCGGTCTCAGCCCGGCACACCAGGAGGCGTTCACCAAGGAGTCCTATCCCTATGAAATGCCTGTCATCCTGAATGTGCCCACCTTGGCGATCTGCGCGGCGACCCTGCTCGACCTCGGCACCGAGGAGCAGAAACGCGAACACCTGCCCGCGGTGCTGCGCGGCGACGAACTACTGGTGCAGTTGCTGTCCGAACCCCGCGGTGGCTCCGATCTGGCCGGGCTCACCACCCGCGCCGACCGCGACGGCGACCGGTGGATTCTCAACGGATCCAAGATCTGGAGTTCGGGCGCCTACGCCGCCGACTACGGCTTGTGCCTGGCCCGGACCAACTGGGAGGTGCCCAAACATCGCGGGCTCACGATGTTCCTGGTGCCGATCGGGGCACCGGGGGTGACGGTGCAGCGGATCAAACAGGTCACCGGGTCCACCGAGTTCTGCCAGGAATTCTTCGACGATGTCACGCTCGGCGACGAGGCGGTGGTCGGTCAGGTGGACAACGGCTGGGAAGCGGCCTCGCGCTTGCTCTACCACGAGCGGTCCGCGATCGGCGGGACCTCGCCGTACACCAGCGGTGCCCGCCCGCATATGGGCGGCGAGGATTCGCCGGTGCTCGAGATCGCCCGCCGGCTCGGCCGGCTCGACGATATCCGGGTCCGCGAGGATATCGGCGAAGCGCGCGCCATGACCGTGGTGCGCGACCAGTTGATCGCGCATATCACCCGCGGCATCATGTCCGGTGAGCTGCCGCCCGCCGCCGGTTCGATCACCCGGCTGTTCAGCGCCGAGAACTCCTGGCTGCAAACCGATATGGCGGTGAAGGTCGCCGGTGCCGAGGCCGCGACCCATGCGCCCGGCGACCCGCTCGACACCGCCAAGATCGGCACCGATTTCCTGTTCCGCGCCGCGTGGAGCCTGGCGGGGGGCAGTACCGAAATAGCGCGCAATGTGATCAGCGAACGGGTGCTCGGTATGCCCCGCGAGTACGCCGCCGACCGCGACGTGCCGTTCAACGAGGTGAAACGGGGCCGGTAGGTGTACCGGATCCCGATAACGCGGAGGCTTTGATGCAGTTCATCTTCCATTACCCGGAGACCGGTGGCGCCGCCGGCGATGTGCTCGACGCGGGCCCGCTGGGCAGGGTCGCGGTGGCCGCCGAACAAGCGGGTTTCGGCGGGTTCTCGCTCAGCGAGCATCCGGCTCCGGGCGCGCGCTGGCTGGGCGCCGGGGGGCATCAGACGCTGGATCCGTTCGTCTCGCTCGGTTATGCCGCGGCGGTGACCGAGCGAATCAAGTTGATCACTTATCTGTCGGTGGCGCCCTATCGCAATCCCATGCTGCTGGCGAAAGCGGCGGCGACGCTGGACAAGCTTTCCGGCGGCCGGGCGATCCTGGGTATCGGCACCGGCTACCTCAAGGGCGAATTCCATGCGCTCGGTGTCGATTTCGACGAACGCAACACGCTGTTCGACGAAGCGCTCGAGGTGCTGCCGCTGCACTGGAAAGGCGAGCCGTTCAGCTACACCGGCAAACATTTCAGTGCCCGCGATGTCCAGGCCCGCCCGACCCCGGTGCAGCAACCGATCCCGATCTGGATCGGCGGCAACTCGGCGTTGAGCAGGCGGCGGGTCGCCCGCGCCGCGAACGGCTGGATCCCGATGTCGGGTGGGGCCGAACTCAGCAGTACCGCCCGCACCCCCGAACTCGGCGGGATCGCGGAACTGGGCCGCAAGATCGCCGAGATCCGTGCGGCGGCCGGGAACGCCGGCCGCACCGGCCATATCGACCTCGTGTACTCCTACAGTCATGCCGGTCTCACCGGCCCGGGAGCCGATCCGGGCCCGCACCGCGAAGCGCTGGCGGAACTGGAGCGCACCGGTGTCGACTGGATCGTCGTCTCCACGCGCGCCGGGGTGCACGAAACCCTCGACCCGGCGGCGACCTTCGATTTCCTGGCGGATTTCGGCGCCACCTACATCGACCGGTAAGGACACGCGCATGGGCTGGTTCGAGGAACGTGGCGGTCTCACCGGCACGGTGGCCGTGGTGACGGGTGGAGCGGGCGGCCTGGGCCGGGCGATCGCCGAGGATCTCGCGGCCAACGGCGTCCGCCTCGCGGTACTCGATATCGATCCCGCGGCCGCTGGGGAACTGCGCGGCGTCCTGAGCGAAAGGGGTCACGACGCGCTCGTACAGCAGGGCGACGCACGCGACCCCGCGGAACTGTCCGGCCTGTTCGATTCCGCGCAGGAGCGTTGGGGCCGCCTCGACACGCTGGTGAACGTGGTGGGCGGTACCTTCCGGGCCCCGTTCACCGAAACCCGTCCCAAAGGCTGGGACGCCCTGCTGCGCACCAACCTGTCGCATGTGCTGCACGCTTGCCATCTGGCGGTCCCGCTCATGCGGGCCGGTGGCCGCGGCGGCAGCATCATCAATATCAGCACCATCGAAGCGCACCGCGCCGCACCGGGTTTCGCGGTGTACGCGGCGGCGAAGGCCGCGGTGGAACAGTTCGCCCGCACGCTCGCGATCGAGGTCGCGCCCGACGGTATCCGGGTCAACAACATCGCTCCCGATTTCGTCCCCACCCCGAACCTGGAACGAATCGGCACCGGCGACAACGCGATGCTGGACCCGGAAGGCGTGAAGGTCGCCATCCCCATGGGCCGCGCCGGCCGCCGCACCGATATCTCCCATTGCGCAGTCTTCCTGGCCTCGCAGCTCTCGGCATATATCACCGGCACCACCCTGCACCCCGACGGCGGAACCCATGCCTCGGCCGGCTGGTTCAACTGGCCGGCGGAAGGCTGGGCCAATCACGCGCCGCTGCGCGTACTGCGGGCGGACGACGCAGCCCGGTCCCGGAGGGATTGACCGCCGCGATCCGCGGCAGTGTCCCGAGGCCTGTGCCCGAACGGCGAATGCGGCGCCGGCCGGCGTGATCAATCCGGATCGTGAGTGTTCTCGAGCAGATCGCGGGGAATTTCGGCCAAGGCGCGCAGGGCGCCGAGGAAGGCGCGGCGGTCGGCGGCCGGCAGGTGCCGGAGGATCTGTTGTTCTTCCCGGGCCTGGATCTCGGCCTGGGCTCGCGCGACGACCCGGTGACCTTCCTCGGTGAGTTCGAGCAGCCGGGCGCGGCGGTCGGCCGGGTCGGGGGTGCGGTGCAGGAGCCCGCGTTCCTGGAGGTCGTCGAGGACGGCGATGATGCGGGTCTTGTCCGCGCCGATCTCCTGGGCGAGCACGCCCTGGCCGCGGGCCGGGCCACGGCTGAGTGCGACCAGGACGCTGTAGGCCCACATGCTCAGCCCGTACGCCTCCAGTACCGGACGTTCCATGGCGATGAGCGTGCGCGTCAGCGGTGCCAGCATTGCCGCGAGGTCCGGACGGTCCGTCGATCCCATGCGCCGAATTTACCGGCACGGCGCCTCCGTGGCGCTCAGCCGCCTCGAGGGCGCAAGGAAATAATAAGCATGGACATATCATAGGCTTGTGCATACGATCTTCGGTATGACTACCGAAGACCTGCGCGAGGCGGACCGGGCCGCCGTGCTCGCCACCGTGAAAATCGCCGAACTCGTGACCCCGGACCTGCTCGACCGCCCGAGCCCCTGCGCCGCCTGGACCGTCGGCGAACTGCTGGCCCATATGGCCGCCCAGCACCGCGGCTTCGCGGCGGCGGCGCGGGGCGAGGGCGGCGATCTCGACCGCTGGCAGCCGAGGCCGGCGGGGCCGCACACCGGTGCGGAATACGCCGAATCCGCGGCCGAGGTGCTGGCTGCCTTCGCCCCCGCCGACGTGCCCGATCGCCTGTTCGCCCTCCCCGAATTCGGGCCCGACGTCACCGTGCCCGGACACCAGGCCATCGGCTTCCACCTGGTCGACTATGTCGTGCACGGCTGGGATCTCGCACGTGCCCTCGGACAGGACTACGACCCCGGCCCGGCCTGCACCGAACCGGTGCTGCGGATCGTCGAGCGGATACCCGACGGTCCGGAACGCGACGATCCGCACTCACCGTTCGCGCACGCCCTGCCGGATTCCGGTACCGGCCCCGCGCTCGACCGGATCCTCCGCATGCTCGGGCGCTCCCCGGACTGGCCTGAAACCCGGTGAGCGCCAAGTTTTCCGGGCCGGATCGTCCTCGTCAGGCCGGGGAAGGCATACCCGGATCGCCCGCGCTCGTGCCGGTTTCCGGAGTGCCGCCCGGCCGACTGTGGGGGTGGGTGCCGGGCGTATGGCCGAAGGTTCTGCGGAAGGTATCGATGAACGCACTGGGCGAGGCCCAACCGCAGCGGTATGCCACCGTGGTGACCGGCGTCTTTCCGGCCAGCAGGATCAGCGCGTGGTGCAGGCGTAACTGCGTGCGCCATTGCGGGAAGGTGAGCCCCAGGTCGTTGCGGAACAGCCGCGACAGGGTGCGCGCGCCGGCGCCGACCTCGCGCCCGAGTTCGGCCAGGGTGCGGGTGTCGCCGGGATTGTCGATCAGCAGATCGCAGACCGCGCGCAACAGCGGCGCGGTGGGGGTGGGCAGATACAACGGCTGCTGGGGTGACGCCCGGAGTTGATCGAGCAGTACCGCGCGCAGGCGGGCACGTTCGGGACTGTCACCGGTGCCGGCGGTGTAGGCGATGATCAGTTCCCGCAACAGCGGGCCGACCGCCAGTACGGTCGGCGAGGTCAGCCCGAGCGGGTTGTCGGACGCGGGCAGGCCCACCAGGTGCAATTCCAGTTCGCCGTAGGCGCGGTGGGCGTGGACGGTCCCGGCGGGCACCCAGAGGGCGTGGGTACCGGGAGCGACCCACGTACCGGCGCCGGTGGTGATCGAGAGTACGCCCCGACCGGCGTAGATGATCTGGTGGTCGTTGTGGCGGTGGGCGCCGATCCGTTCGCCGGGGGCGAGTCGCTGGGCCCGAGTCGGAGCTTCCGGTTGATGGCGGATTTTCATTACAAGTTGGCAGTTTATCGGAAGCCCGCCACCCGGTCGGCTCGTGAACATGGAATCCGTGCGCCGAAACTCCTCGATAGTGCTGCTGTCCACCGGGCATGCCTGCGTCGATGTCTACCAAGGCGCGGTCGCAGCGCTCGTACCGTTCTTCGTCGCCGAACGCGCCTACACCTACGCCGCGGCGTCGGGGATCGTGCTGGCGGCGTCGCTGCTGTCGTCGGTGGTGCAGCCGGTGTTCGGTGCGCTGACCGACCGGTGGCCGATGCCGTGGCTGCTGCCGGTGAGTACCGTGCTCGCCGGCGCGGGGATCGCGGGGAGCGGCCTGGCCGGGGCGTACGCGCTCACGCTGGTGTTCGTGGCGATCTCCGGGCTCGGGGTGGCGGCCTACCATCCCGAAGCCGCCCGGCTCGCGCGCGCCGCGAGCCGGGACAGCCACACCTCGATGGCGTACTTCTCCACGGGCGGCAATATCGGTTTCGCGCTGGCGCCGTTACTGGTCGCGGGCACCGTCGCGGTAGGCGGATCGGCATGGGCACCGCTGCTGCTGATCCCGGCGTCGGCGGGCGCGGCGATATCGGTGCCGGCACTCCGGGCCTTGCGGCGCAGCCCGGCGGCCGGCGCCCCGGAGCGTGCGCACGCCGGGAGCGACGATCTACCGTCGTTCGTGCGGATGTCGCTGGCCGTGGTGTTCCGCTCGATCGCTTTCGTCGGATTGAGCACTTTTCTCTCCCTCTACCTCACCGGGCGCATGGGCGGAAACGCGGCCGCGGGCACGGTGGCACTGTTGGTGCTCTACCTCGGGGGCGTGCTCGGATCGGTACTCGGCGGACATCTGGCCGTCCGCTGGGGCCGAGTGCTCGTATCCCGCTGGTCGTACGGGCTGACCGCCGTGGCGATCGCCGGGGTGGTGTGGATTCCGGGTCCGCTCGTCTACTTGTTCGTGGCGTTGACTGCCGCCGGGCTGTATGTGCCGTTCTCGCTACAGGTCACGCTCGGCCAGGACTATCTACCCACGCGGGCGGGCACGGCGAGCGGGGTCACCCTCGGGCTCACGGCCGGCATCGGCGGTGCGGCAACCCCGGTGCTCGGCCGCCTCGCCGACATGACGTCCCTGCAGGTAGCGCTGGTCCCGCTGATCGTGATGCCGTTGCTCAGTGCACTGTTGTTCGGCACATTGCGCGAGCCCGGCGCCGTACGCCACACCCCACCGGTCTCTGCCCCGGCGTGACCTGAGCGCGTCCGCGCGAACAGGCCCATCGGGCGCTACTCGTGGATCGGAGCGTTCGCCGGGGAATGTGGCGCACCGCTGTCCGCCCCGAGCCGCGCGAGCAAACGCAATCCGTCCTCGGCCGGGCTACCGGCGGCCGCGGACAGGACCAGCAGCTCCAGACCCGATTCGTCCGGTAACGCGAAGTTCTCCTGGTGCAGTTCCAACAGCCCGACCAGCGGATGACGGTACGCCTTGCGTCCGTGGGTGCGGGCGCGCACATCCGCGCGGGCCCAGAGACGGCGGAAACGTTCGCTGCCCATCGCCAGCTCGCCGATGAGCGAGACCAGGTGCGGGTCGTCGGGGAATTTGCCCGCGGCCAGCCGCAGATGCCCGACCGCGTCGAGCGTGCAGGTCTCCCAGTCCGCGTACAGGCCGCGCTCGGCTTCTTCCAAGAAGAGGTGCCGGGCGGTGTTGAGGCCCGGCATCGGGCGGCCGTAGAGCAGCCCGGCGAGGCGGTTGCCCGCGAGTACGTCCAAGCGGTGGTTCATGATCAGCGCGGGGGCGTCGGCGACCAGATCCAGCACGCGCAGCAGTTCCGGCCGGACCTGCCCGCCGGGAGTCTTCACCCGGCGCCGGCGCCGGCGGGCGAGCCGATAGAGGTGCTCGCGTTCGGTCTCGTCGAGACCCAGCACCCGCGCGAGCGCGTCGAGAACCTGTTCGGAGGGCTGAGTCGCGCGGCCCTGTTCCAGACGCACGTAATAGTCGACGCTGACTCCGGACAGGTGCGCGACTTCCTCGCGGCGCAGCCCCGCGACCCGCCGATGCCGGTCGGCGGGGATATCGACAGCCGCCGGGTCGACCCGGGAACGCCGGGTCCGCAGGAATCCCGCCAGATCGTCCATAGCCCCAGTATGGCCGCGCCGGCGCGGGCGAAGGTGGTCCTGCCGTTACCAGGAAGCCCGGTCCGTGGGAAGCGCGGGCCCTGAACGCCGGGCGCCGCGGCGCCCAGGATCGAAGACATCCCGATCCGAAGGAGTTTCTGATGAAGACACTGATCGTCTACGCCCACCCGGAACCCGAGTCGCTCAACGGTGCGCTGAAGGACCTCGCGGTCACCACGCTGGAGCGGGCGGGACACGAGGTGCGGGTGAGCGATCTGTACGCGATGAACTGGAAGGCGGTCGTCGATGCCGCCGACTATGGTCCCGCGGCCTCGGAACCGCTGCGGGTCGTCCGCGATTCGGGCCGGGCCTTCGACACCGGGGTCCTCACCCCCGAGGTCCGGGCCGAACAGGAAAAACTGCTGTGGGCCGACATGATCGTCTTCCAGTTCCCGATGTGGTGGTACTCGATGCCCGCGATCCTCAAAGGCTGGGTGGACCGCGTGTTCACCTACCACTTCGCCTACGGCGTCGGCGAGCACAGCGATACGAAGTACGGCGAGCGCTACGGCGAAGGCACCCTCGCGGGCCGTAAGGCGCTGCTCTCGGTAACCATCGGCGGCCTCGAATCGCACTATTCCGCGCGCGGAATCAACGGCCCCGTCGAGGATCTGCTCTTCCCGATCCACCACGGAATCCTCTACTACCCGGGCATCGAGGTGTTACCGCCGTTCGTGGTGTACGGCACCGACCGGATGACCGCAGACGACTACCCGGACCTCGCCAAGTCCTGGGAGGCACGCCTGCTCACGATGGAGTCCACCGAGCCGATCCCGTTCCGCAAGCAGAACTTCGGTGACTACGAGATCCCCTCGCTGCACCTGAAACCGGGACTCGAACCCGCGGGCCGCGCCGGTTTCGGCTTGCATATCCGCGGCTGACCCCGGCGGCCGGGCCGGGGTCCACCGCGCCGCCGCCGGCGACACCGATCCTCTTCGGCCACCGCGGTGATCGGCGGTGGCCGAGGCCGCCGACCGTGCACCACGACGGGCGCGCCGCGTGATCGCTACTCGGCTGTGTCGTCCTCGGTGGTGCCGAGTTCGCCGGCCCACAGCTGCGCCCATGCGGTGAGTGGTTGCAGGAGGTCGATGAGGTGCTCGCCGGTTCCGGTCAGTACATATCCGGTGGCGGCGCGCTCGACGATACGTACTTCACCGAGTTCGTGGAGCCGGCGGGTGAGCAGGCTGGAGGACATATCGTCGCAGCGGGCGCGGAGATCGCGGAAGGTCAGGGGCTGCTGGGACCGGTGCAGTTCCCAGAGAATGCGTAGCGCCCACCGGCGACCGAGGAGGTCCAGCAGGGCCATGATCGGACGTCCGGTCGCCGACCCACGGACCCTGTGTCCGGCGCCGGGACGCGGGACATTCGATGCGTTCATGCGGGTGGCTCGTCCAGGGGAGACTGCTCGAGGAGCCGGGCCATCGCGCGGATCGCCTCGCGTAGCGACGAATACGGCCGCAGGAACAGCGTGATGTGTACCAGCCGGCCCGCTTCGTCGCGTTCTTCGTGCAGCATTCCCTGCACTTCCGCCCCGGCGACGTGCGCCCGGAACCGGTACACGGTGTCGTGGTCGCGGCTCCATCGCCGGACCGCGCCGGGTTCGTGGAGTACCTGCGATATGAGCCCGAGCATATGCAGTACCGCCGGGCGGCCGCGGTAATCGGCGACGGGGCTGGAGAAAACCGCGTCCGGCGCCAATATCTCGGCCAGCGAATCCGTATCGCCGGTGCGCCAGGTCGTGAGGACCGGGGAATCTGCCATGCCTCTAATATAGAGGCACGGTGGGTCGCCGATCGCACGGCGTCACCGAGTGCCGCAACAGCCGGTTCAGGAAGACCCGACGGCCGCGTGAATGGCGGGGCCGAGGAGGCCGAGGTCGCCGCCCAGCTGTTCGGCGAGTTCGCGGGCTACCGCGACATCCTTGCGGAGGAAATCACCGACCGATTCGGAGAAGGCGGCGACCGAACCCTTGGCCGCGACACCGAGGACGGCGCGGCTCGAGCTACTGGCATGCGGGAGTGCCGCGAGCACTTCCGATTCGGCGAGTCCGAGCTGCCCGGCCAGCCGGACGGCTTCGGTGACCAATCCGATCTGGGCGGCGAACAGAGCGTTGTTCACGAGTTTGACCCGCTGCCCGTTCCCGAGTGCGCCGACCGGCAGCACCGGATCCGCGTAGGCCGCCAGTACCAGGCGGGCCCGGTCGGTCGCTTCCGGGGTTCCGCCGAGAAATACCGTGATCGCGCCGTCGGCGATATTGTGCGGGCCACCGCTGACCGGGGCGTCGGCCACATGGTGGCGGGTGGTCGCCGCGGCGATCGCAGTCGCGGTATCAGGGCTGCCGGTGGTGTGCAGGATCAGCACGCAATTGCGCGGCATCGTCTCCAGCAGGCCGCTGCCGAGGCAGACTTCGCGCACCTGCTCGTCGGTGAAGACACAGATCACCACCGCCTCGGGGGGGGGGGGGGGCGGGGCCCCCGCGGGCCCCCGCGGGGGGGGGGGCCCCCCGCGAGGGTGGAGGGGGGGGGGGGGGGGGGCGGCCCCCCCCCCCCCCCCCTGTCTCTCCGCGGGGGGGCCGGGCCCGCCGGCGGGGGGGGGGGGGCCCGCGCCCCCCCCCCCCCCCGAGGCGGTGGTGATCTGTGTCTTCACCGACGAGTAGGTGCGCGAAG
>NZ_JARWPM010000323.1 GCF_029869215.1 Nocardia carnea | reverse complement strand
CCCGGCTCCCCCCCCCCGGGGGGGGCGCCCCCCCGGCTCCGCCCCGGCCCAAAAACCCCCCCCGCCCCCTTAAACACCCCCCCCCCCCACACCCTTCCCCCCCGCCCCCCGGCCGTTCCCCCCCCCCCCCCCCCCACGTCTTTCGATCCGTGGCGATACCCTGGCGTCATCGAGGTTCCGGACAGCACGTCCGCGGCGAACGCGTTGTCGTAGAGGTCGGCGTCGTGGGTCTCGCCGGCCTGCGGCAATTCGGCGGCGAGTGCGCCGGGCAAACCGCAGCACCTGTGCGCTTGCCGGGGCGGGCAGGTGTCAGGACTCCGGCGGTGAACCGGCCGACCTTGCCAGTGCGGCGCCATCGGTGACGGCCGAGGTGTCGTCATCGGCCATGTTCTCTTCCGAATCGGGCGGATTCAGTGGAGGGAGCCGCCGCACCAGGATCTCCAGCTCCTCGTACATGCGCTTGTTTCCTTGCGCCTTCCGGACCGCTTCGACCCAACCGCTGTACTGTTCCCATGCCTTGATCAGGCGTGCACCGGCTGTGTGGTCGACCACCTGCTCATCGAAGATGCCCATGTTCACGCCCGCGGCGATGTTCTCCAGGTACCCGAGGTAGGACCGCAGGCCCATGTATTCCTCACTGTTGGGAACTTTCGCCCGCTCCAGGAATCCGTCATCGCCGTGGACCTTCGAGTACAAGTCGTACTGGCGCGCGATCGTATTTCCGATGAATTCCAGCGTGTACCGGCGGCATTGGCGGCGATTCTCCTCGATCGCCTCCTGTGTGGCACGGTCCACCGCTGCCCGTGACTCCCCGGCCTGATGTGCGAAAATGCGTATCTGCCAGATGAATCCAGCGCATCCGAGGATAAACGTGGCAATCATGATGATCTCTGACACCTCGGCTATTTTAGCGGCAAAGCTGTTGCGGCTCAGCGGATTACGATTATAGACGCACGCCGTGGCCGATACCGGGGAAGACGACCGCTCGTCGCGCTGTTGCATCGGGTATGCCGAAACCCTTCACGGAAGCCGAACGCCAGAAGTTCCTCGCGGGCACGCATATTGCGGTGCTGTCTGTCGCGGCGACCGACGGCCGCCCGCCCGCGTCCGTCCCGATCTGGTACGACTACACACCCGGCGGTGACATCCGGATCAACACCGGCGCGAATCGCCGTAAGGCCAGGCTCATCCGGGAAGCCGGTGTGGTGACGTTGGTCGTTCAGCGCGAAGAATTGCCGTATCAGTACGTCATCGTCGAAGGCACCGTGATCGACGCCGCGAATCCCTCCCCGCAGGACGTCCGGGAAGCCATCGCCACCCGTTACCTCGGCCCCGAGGCCGGGCGTGCGTTCGCCGAACAGATGGACGGCCGCGAATCGGTGTTGTTCACGATCCGCCCCGACCGCTGGATCACGCAGGACTACTCGGACGACTTCTGACGGCCCACCCGCCGGGTCGGGTGCGCAGACGCGGTGGTGGCCTCGGCCACTGCTGCGACGTGCCCCGGTTCGCCGCCGGCCGCCAGATGAACCCGCACCCCAGGCCGCAGCACTGGGCCGGATGAACTAGCGCCCTTCGTGCGACTTCTGGAGCTCCTCGTGGCCGACGCTCTCGGGGGAGGCCGAACTCATCCCGGATCACCTCCGTGATCGTGCCAGAGGTCGGCGGTTGCGCGAATGTTCAAGTGGGAAGCGCAAATCGGCAATGACATGTTGTGTCGAATCCGGCATGCTGAAATCAGCTGCAGGGCGGTTCGATACTGGCGGGGAATATGAAGAAGTACATGATGGTCCTGGTGGGGGCCGGTATGGGGGTAGTAGCCATTGCCATCGCGCCTCCCTCCGTGCTGCGCGTTCTCCTTGTCCTGGCTTTTGTCGCCGCGTTTTTCGCCGTGGTCGTCGCAGTGATCCGGGCCTCCGGTCACGCCGATGATCGGAACTTCGGCAACAGGTGGGCATCCGGTGATGGTGACGGCGGCAAGAGCGCCGGCGATGGCTGTGGCGGCGGGGGCGGATGTGGCGGCGGGGGAGACTGATCGGTCGGTCGATCTGCTCGGCCGGCGCGGACGAAGGCCGAAGCTCCGGCTTCGGCCCCCGCCGGAGTGCGCGGGTTGCGTCAGGCCCGTGACCCGAACCGCTCCAGGACTGCGCTGGCCTCCTGGGATGCGGTGCCTTCGGCGGCGAGGTGCGCCATGGTTTCGGGGATGGGGCGACCGTGGTGGGCCATGGCCTGGGCGTAGAGGCGGCCGGCGCGGTAGGAGGAACGGACCAGGGGGCCCGCCATGACGCCGGCGAAGCCGATTTCCTCGGCTACCTTCGAATGTTCCACGAACTCTTCGGGTTTCACCCAGCGGTCCACCGGGTGGTGGCGGGGAGAGGGTCGCAGATACTGGGTGATGGTGAGGATATCGCAGCCCGCCTCGTGCAGGTCGCGCATCGCCTGGGTGACCTCGTCGGGGGTTTCGCCCATACCGAGGATCAGGTTGGACTTGGTGACCAGGCCGTCGGCGCGGGCGGCGGTGAGCACCTCGAGGGAACGTTCGTAGCGGAACGCCGGGCGGATCCGCTTGAACACCCGCGGCACCGTTTCGAGGTTGTGCGCCAGAACTTCCGGGCGGGACGAGAACACCTCGGCGAGCTGATCCGGTTTCGCGTTGAAATCCGGGATCAGCAGTTCGACGCCGGTGTTCGGGTTGAGCTTCTTGATGGCGCGTACGGTTTCGGCGTAGAGCCAGGCGCCGCCGTCGTCGAGATCGTCGCGGGCCACCCCGGTGATGGTGGAATAGCGCAGGCCCATGGCCTGGACGCTTTCGGCGACCCGGCGCGGTTCGTCGCGGTCCAGCGGGGACGGTTTACCGGTGTCGATCTGGCAGAAATCGCAGCGGCGGGTGCACTGTTCGCCACCGATGAGGAAGGTGGCCTCGCGGTCTTCCCAGCATTCGAAGATGTTCGGGCAGCCCGCTTCCTCACACACCGTGTGCAGGCCCTCGCGTTTCACCAGGCCCTTGAGTTCGGTGTACTCGGGGCCCATGGTGGCGCGGGTGCGGATCCAGCCGGGTTTGCGTTCGATCGGGGTCTCGGCATTACGGGCCTCGATCCGCAGCAGTTTGCGGCCGGCGGGAGCTTGGGCGGAGGTCATGCTGCGTCCATCGAGCATGAGCGAGGGCCCTCCGTGGTTACGCTCCGCTGCCGCCTCCGGGCCTGACTCACTCATGCTGAAAGACCTTTCGGGTCGCGTGCCGCGGTGGCGGCGGCGGGGTCCGCGACGGCCGCGGTGGCGGCCTGCGGAATATCGTGCTCGGTGACCGGAAGCTCGCCGTTGAGCGCGGCCGGGATGGCGTCGGCGAGCCGGGCCCGGGCCTCGGCAACGGTGACGGTGCGGCCGAGTTCCTGGCTGAGGCTGGTGGAGCCCACATCCCGGATACCGCACGGGATGATGGCGCCGAAGGCGCCCAGATCGGGGCAGCAGTTCAGCGAGACCCCGTGCAGGGTGACCCCGCGCTGCACGCGGATCCCGATGGAGGCGATCTTGCGTTCCGGCAGCAGGCCGGATGCGGCGAGCCACACCCCGGAGCGGCCGGGTACCCGCCCGCAGTCGACCCCGAGATCGGTGACCACCTGGATGAGCGCCTGCTCCAGCCGCCGCACGTAATCGACCACGTCGATCGGTTCGGCGAGCCGGATGATCGGATAGCCCACCAGCTGGCCGGGGCCGTGCCAGGTGATCTTGCCGCCGCGGTCCACGTCGATCACCGGGCTGCCGTCGGTGGGCCGGTCGGCCTCCTCGGTACGGCGACCCGCGGTGTAGACCGACGGGTGTTCCAGCAGCAGCAGGGTGTCGGCGCCGCGGCCGTCGGCGCGTTCGGCGGCCAGCTCACGTTGCAGATCCCAGGCCGGCAGGTACTCGATGAGCCCCAGATCGCGGACCTCGACGGGGGTGCTGTCGAAGCGCGCCGACCGGGTTGCGGTGCGGGTGTTGTTCACGATCACGACGTTACGCTCATCTCCAGTGTGAGCTGCATCAGTGTCAGATCCATCCAGCGGCCGAATTTGCGGCCCACTTCCGGCAGTTGTCCGACGGTGCGGAAACCGAACCGTTCGTGCAGGGCGATGGAGGCGGTGTTGCGCGATTCGATGACCGCGATCATGGCGTGGATATCCCCGGCGGTCCGCGCCCGCTCGATCAGTTCGGCCAGCAGCGCGGCGCCGATACCGCGGCGCTGGAAACGGTCGGCGATGTAGATGGAGTTCTCGGCGGTGTGCCGGTAACCCGATTTCGGCCGCCACGGGCCGTAGCTGGCGTATCCGGCGAGTTCCCCGCCCACCTCGGCCACCAGCACCGGGCGGCCGTGCGCGGTGCGGTTGTCGAACCAGGCTTGCCGGTCGGCGAGGTCGACGGGTTCGTCGTCCCAGATGGCGGTGGTTTCGGCGATCGCCCGGTTGTGGATCTCCAGGATCGCGGGCAGATCCCCCGGCCGGGCGTCACGGACCAGGGTGGCGGTGGCGGGGTTCACCGGCCCACCGCGGCAGCGAGCGCCGCACCGACGGTCGGGTGGCGGAATTCGTAACCGGTTTCCTCGAGCACGCCCGGTAGTGCGCGGGGGCTGTGCAGAATCGCCTCGTCGGCGAATTCGCCGATCGCCAGTTTCAGGGCGAAACCCGGGACCAGCAGCGGAGTCGGGCGATGCAGGGCCCGGCCCAGGGCGCGGGTGAACTCGGCGTTGGTGACCGGGGCCGGGCCCACCGCGTTGAGGGGACCCCGGACCGACTCCGTCGTGACGGCATGCCGGATGGCGCCGATTTCGTCGTCGAGGGATATCCACGGCTGATATTGGCGGCCGCTGCCGAGCCGGCCACCCAGACCGAACAGGAACAGGGCCTTCAGTTGCGGCAGCATCCCGCCGGTACCGGCCAGCACCACCCCGCTGCGCAACAGGACGGTGCGGCATCCCGCATCGGTGGCCGCGTGGGTGGCGGCCTCCCAGTCCACGCACAGAGTGGGCAGGAAACCGGTACCCGGCGGGCCGGTTTCATCGACCGCCCGGGCCCCGGTGTCGCCGTAGTAGTGCACGCCGCTGGCGTTCACCAGGGTCGGCACCCCGGCCCGTGCGACGGCCGTGGCCAGCACATCGGTGGGGGTGATGCGGCTATCGCGCAACTCCTGTTTGTAGGCGCCTGACCAGCGTTTACCGCCGATCCCGGCACCGCACAGGTTCACCACCGCGTCCGCACCGTCGAAAACGGCGGGGTCGAGTTCGCCGCGGGCGGGGTCCCAGCGGCGTTCGTCGGGCGCGGCGGCCGGGCGCCGGACCAACCGGAGCACCCGATCCCCGTCCCGGCGTAATGCCGCGACGAGGGCAGTGCCGATCAGCCCGGACGAACCGGCCACCACAACCAGCATCTCCGTGACCTTACAGCCCGAGATCGGCCTCGAACGCCGCCTCTTCGAGGCGGTGCCGGATGGTGGTGAGGAACCGTCCGGCATCCGCGCCGTCGATGAGGCGGTGATCGTAGGTCAGCGGCAGATAGCACATCGAGCGGACACCGATGAATTCGCTACCGGACTCGTCGGTGACCACGGTGGGCCGCTTGACGATGGCGCCGGTCCCGAGCATCGCCGCCTGCGGCGGCACCAGGATCGGGGTGTCGAACAGGGCGCCCTGGCTGCCGATATTGGTGATGGTGAAAGTGCCACCGGCCAGCTCGTCCGGCTTCAGGCCGCCGGTGCGGGCCCGGTTGGCGATATCGGCGATGGCGCGCGCCAGCCCGGCCAGCGAGAGGTCGCTGGCGTTGTGGATCACCGGGGAGAGCAGGCCCTGCTCGGTGTCCACGGCGATCCCGAGATGCACCGACGCGTGGTAGGTGATCTCCTTGCTGTTCGCGTCGTAGCTGGCGTTGACGTTCGGATGGGTTCCGAGCGCCTCCACCACGGCCTTGGCGAAGAACGGCAGGAAGGTCAGGTTCACGCCCTCGCGCTTGGCGAATTCGGCCTTGGCCTTGGCCCGCAGGGTCGCGATCTTGGTGACATCGGCCTCGTGCACCTGGGTGAGCTGCGCGGTGGTCTGCAGCGATTCCAGGGTCTTGGTCGCGGTGATCTGCCGGATCCGGTTGGCCTTCTGCGTGGTCCCGCGCAGCGCCGCCAGGGCGGGGCTGGGGGCGGCCTTCGCGGCCGGAGCCTTCGCGGCGGGCGCGGCGGCCGGAGCCGCGGCGGGGGCGGCGGGCGCCTTCTTGGCCTCGGCGGCGGCGAGCACGTCCTGTTTGCGGATACGGCCACCGACACCGGAACCGGTGACAGTGGACAGGTCGACGCCGTTCTCCTCGGCCAGTTTCCGGACCAGCGGGGTCACGTAGGGGGTGGCGCCGTTACCGGCGGCCGGGGCGGACGCCGGCGCCGCGGGTGCCTGCGCCGCGGGAGCGGGGGCAGGGGCAGGGGCAGGCGCCGGAGCCGGAGCGGGGGCGGCTGCCGGAGCCGGGGCGGCCGCGGCGGGCGCCGGAGCGGGTTCGGGCTCCGGGGCCGGTTCGGGGGCCGGCGCCGGTGCGGGTTCGGGGGCGGAACCGGCGGCGGGAGCGCCGGACCCGATCACGCCGAGCTGACCACCGACCTCGACCACATCGTCTTCGTTCGCGGTGATCTCGAGCAGGGTGCCGGCCACGGGGGAGGGGATCTCGGTATCGACCTTGTCGGTGGAGACCTCGAGCAGCGGCTCGTCCACCGCGACCTCGTCACCGATCGCCTTCAGCCACCGGGTCACGGTGCCTTCGGTAACCGATTCGCCCAGCTCCGGCATCTTCACCGGGGTCCCGGAGGCGGAGCCGGAAGCGGACGCCGCCGCGGGCTGCGGAGCCGGCGCGGCTTCCTGTGCGGGCGCGGCTTCCTGTGCGGGGGCGGGCTCGGGTTCGGCGGCGGCCGGTTCCGGAGCGGGCGCGGGGGCAGCGGATTCGCCGGCCTCGCCGATAACACCCAGTTCGCCGCCCACCTCGACGACATCGTCTTCCTGCGCGACGATCTTCGTCAACACGCCCGCCGCGGGGGACGGGATCTCGGTGTCGACCTTATCGGTGGAGACCTCGAGCAGCGGCTCGTCGACCTCGACCGTGTCTCCTTCCTGTTTCAGCCACCGTGTCACCGTTCCCTCGGTAACGCTCTCACCAAGAGCGGGCATCTGGACGGAGAAGGCCATGTCCGTTGACTCCTCTAACTGCTCGACGGGTCTACAACAGTCTCGTTCCGGAGGATCGCGCCGCGGGTCGCGGCGGTGCTCCAGCCGGCGTTCATTCTGCGCGGCGCCGGAGATCCGTGTGGTTGTTGTTCCGGGAACCATCCTTGCATTCGCCGCCGCGCGCGGTTACCGGAGGGCATCCAATTCTGGTATCCGGCACCATGGAATCACCGCCCTGTACGGCGGGTTCGTGTGATAAGAGGAGGTCGGCCGCGATGGGTTTACTCGATCGTTTCCGTCGCGTCACGCCTGGGCGCGGCGGTGTTTCCCGTGGCCGTTCACCTGAGGCGCGGTATCTCGCGGACTGGGTACGCACGCATACCGGCGTGGAAGGATTCGTCGAACCCAAGACGGCTGTGACCGATGTCACGGTGGTGCTGGTTGCCGCGGATGGGGAATGGACCCGGCGGGTCGTCGGCGAACGCGGCGCGCACCGGCTGGCGCGCGATCTCGGGATCCCGGTGTACGACGTCGGCAAAACCGGCTACCCGCAGCGGATGCGTGACTATGACGCCCGGCGCCGCGTCGAACGCAAACGCGCGATCGAACGCGAACTCGGCGAGGGCTGAGACGCCGTACGGCGCCGCGACTCGTCCGGGGATGCCGCGCGGGTGCCGGCGCTGCCCGGAGACAGCGCCGGACCCGGCTGTTCCGGCACGCAACGAGGCGACTTCGGTGCCTATTCGGCGGCGATGTCCTCGAGCACGGCGATGAGCGTGCGGACCGGAACACCGGTGCCGCCCTTGCCGATGTAGCCGAACGGGCCGCCGGTGTTGTACGCCGGGCCCGCGATATCGATATGGGCCCACTGGACGCCCTCGGGCACGAACTCCTTCAAGTAGGTGCCGGCCACCAGCATCCCGCCCCAGCGGTGTGAGGTCGCGTTGACCATATCGGCGACCTTGGAGTCCAGATCGGCGCGCAGTTCCTTCGGCAGCGGCATCGGCCAGCCGTGTTCGCCCACCTCACGCGAGATCCGGGCGACCCGGTCACGGAAATCGTCGGTGCCCATCACCCCGGGTGTGCGGGTGCCGAGCGCGACCATCTGCGCGCCGGTGAGGGTCGCGACGTCGATCAGGTACTGCGGATCGTCCTCCCCGGCGCGAACCATCGCGTCGGCCAGGATGAGCCGGCCCTCGGCGTCGGTATTGGTGACCTCGATCGTGGTGCCGCCGTACTGGGTGAGCACATCCCCGGGCCGCTGGGCGGTGGCCGAGGGCATGTTCTCCGCCATCGGCACCGTCGCGATCACGGTGATCGGCAGGCTGAGCCGGGCCGCGAGCAGCGTGGTCGCGATGACCGCCGCCGCGCCGGCCATATCGGAGGTCATGTTCTCCATATTCGCGGCCGGTTTGATGGAGATACCGCCGGTGTCGAAGGTGATGCCCTTACCCACCAGCGCGACCTTCTTGTCACCGCCCCGGTAGGTGAGCCGGACCAGCCGCGGCGGCCGCGAGGAACCCTTGCCGACCCCCAGCACACCGCCGTAACCGCCGGCTTCCAGCGCTTTCTCGTCGAGCACCTCGACCTCGAGCCCGGCGCCCTCGGCCAGCAGTTCGGCCCGGCGGGCGAATTCGGCGGGGTACAGGTGGCTGGGCGGGGTGTTCACGAAATCGCGTGCGGTGGCCACGGCTTCGGCGGTGAGCTGAGCGTGCAGCAGCGCGTCCCCGCCGAAATCCGCCTCGGGCACGAGCAGTTCCACGCGGGCCAGCGGGCCGGCGTCGGGCTTCGGCGCCGATTTCGCGGAGCGGAACGGGGTGAAGGAGTACGCGCCTAGGTAGAAACCTTCCACGGCCGCGGCGATATCGAGGCCGGACAGGGTGGTGACGGCTCGCTCGACCCCGGTCAGCGCGCGGGCGGCGACCCCGGCGCTGCGGCGGATCTGTTCGGGGTCCAGCTCTTCGGCGCTGCCGAGGCCGACGGCCAGCACGCTGGTCACCGAATCCAGACCGGCCGGTGCGGGCACCCGGATGAGCTGCTCGGCCTTCCCGGTGCCGCCCACCGCGGTCACCTGATCGAGCAGCCGGGTGCGCAGGTCGGCGTCGAGGACATCACCGAAGAGGTCTTCGGGCAGCAGGACGGGCCCGTCGTCGGTGGTGGCCACACCGACGACGAGGACATCGGTGCCGGGCTCGATGGTCTGGGTACGTGCCAATTCCGGTCCGAGCGGACGATCTGCGACTGCGGTCATGGCCCCAGGCTATTCGCCGGCCGTCCGCTGCCGCACCGCGACACCGTCGAGGAGCATGTCCACGCCGTAGGACAGCAGCGCGTCGAAGTCGAGTTCCGGTGGCGGCGACGCCCGGGGATCGAAGACCCGGAACAGTGTGGGACGTACCGTGGCGTCGATGAGGTCGGCCAGGCCCGGCGGAATATCGCCGGCTCCGTCCGTCCCGCCGAACCGATCGATCCGTTCCGAGGTCCACAGCAGGGCGAGACCCTGCACCAGTGCCGAGAGACTCAGGTAGGCCGACATCAACTCGGTACGCGGCAGGTCCATTTCGTCGAAGGCGGACAGGGCGCGTTCGAGAGTGTCCAGCAGGGCGGCGCCGAGCGGGGGCCGGACGCGGGCCAGCACCGGCAGCACCCACGGGTGGCGCCGGTAGAGCTGCCATTCCCGCCGCGCCTCGACGCGCAGCCGGGCGCGCCACCCGGACAGGTCCTCGGGCGGCGGCGGAGGGTCACCGAGAACCAATTCGACCATCGCGGCGAGCAACTGCTCCCGATCGTCGAAGTACCGGTAGAGGGTCGCGGTGGCCACGCCCAGCTCGCCGGCCAGCCGGCGCATGGTGAGGCCGTCGAGGCCGGTGCGATCGGCGAGTTCCACCGCCGCCCGGGTGATCACGACGGTCGAGAGGCGGCGCGGTACCGGGCGGGCACGCACGGGCGCCGCGGTGCGGCGGGCGCGGTAGGCACGCGCCTGGCAGGAGCGGGAGCAATAGCGCCGCCGGCGGCCCCGGTCCGGTTGCCGGAGCGGCCCACCGCAGCGCACACAGTGGGTCACGTCGTCGATTTCAACACACGAAATACCGTGACGAAATGGTGGTTGTGCGGTGGTGAGCGACATAAGTTCGGGGACGGGAACACCATTCACAAGGAGGCGGGCGTGGGTACGGAACTGGATGTGCGGCGTGCGGACAAGGGCGATACCGACGCGCTGATGACGGCACTCCGGCGGGCGACCCCGGACGAGGCGGTGACCGAATGGATCATGCGCGACCATCCGATGGAGCAGTTCCTCGATGTGTATCTGCCCGAGATCGTCGAACGCGGTCTCGACGGCGACGAGTTCTGGGTGGCGGGCGCGGGCGGCGAAATCTGGGCGGTCTCGCTCTGGCAGACCGTCACCTCGACCGATCGCTTGTTCGCCGACGCCGCCACCGCCCGCGGGTACGCCGACCGGGCGCCGGGCAGCCGGCCGCTGCAGCGTTCGGCCTACGTCACCGAGCTACTGGCCCGTGAACATCCGCGCCGGTTTCCGCACCGCTACCTCGAGCTGATCGTCACGGTGCCCGAATACCGGGGCCGGGGCGCGGGCGCGGCGATCCTCGGTGATCGCACGCGGGCGCTGGCGGCCGCGGGGATGCCGGCCTATCTGGAGGCGAGTACCGAACGGTCGTCGCGGCTCTATGCCCGGCAGGGGTTCGTCCGCACCGGCGAAACGCACACCCTGCCGGAGGACGGACCGACGCTCATCCCCATGTGGTTCGAAGCCTGATCACACGATCGCCGGGGCAGGCCGCGCGGTCACTGTTCCCGCCGGAAGCGAACCTTCATCGGGCCGGACCCGAGGCCCGGCGGCGACCGGCGGCCGGACGTGCACACGCGGCGCGGGGCCGGCCGTGACCTTCCGGGGCCGGGATAAGCTCGCCGGGTGAGTGACGCCGGGCTGCAACAGGGACCTGTCCATGACGTGCACGTCGAACTCGGGGCGAAATTCGCGCCGTTCGGCGGATGGGAGATGCCGGTTTCCTACGCGGGGACGGTCGCCGAACACTCCGCGGTGCGCGAAACGGTGGGCCTGTTCGATGTGAGTCATCTCGGCAAGGCGACCGTGCGCGGAGCCGGCTCGGCCGAGTTCGTGAACTCCGCGCTGACCAACGATCTGGGACGGATCGGCCCGGGTAAGGCGCAGTACACACTGTGCTGCACCCGCGACGGGGGCGTGGTCGACGATCTCATCGCCTATTTCGTGCGCGACGACGAGATCTTCCTGGTACCGAACGCGGCGAACACCGCCACGGTGGTGGAACTGCTCGCGGCCGCGGCGCCGCCGGCGATCACCGTGACCGACGAACATCGCGACCACGCGGTCTTCGCCGTGCAGGGGCCGCGGTCGGCGCAGGTACTGACGGAGCTGGGACTGCCCACGGATCTGTCGTATATGGCGTTCACCGACGCCGAATGGCGCGGGCAGTCCGTACGGGTGTGCCGGACCGGCTACACCGGTGAACACGGGTACGAACTGCTGCCGCGGTGGGCCGGCGCCGAAGCGCTGTTCCGGGCGCTCGTCGAGCAGGTCCGGGGGGCGGGCGGCGCGGTCGCCGGGCTCGGTGCGCGCGACACCCTGCGCACCGAGATGGGCTATCCGCTGCACGGGCACGAACTCTCCACCGAGATCACACCCGTACAGGCCCGGGCGTCCTGGGCGGTCGGCTGGGCGAAAGCGGATTTCTGGGGCAAGGCCGCCCTCGAAGCGGAACGGACGGCCGGCGCCCGGCGGATCCTGCTGGGACTCGAAGCACTCGACCGCGGGATCCCCCGGGAGAACCAGGCGGTGCGCCAGGATGGCCGGGAGGTCGGGGTGACCACCTCGGGGACCTTCTCGCCGACCCGGCAGCTCGGAATCGCCCTGGCACTCTTGGATCCGGCCGTCACGCCGGGCAGCGAGGTGGAGGTCGATGTCCGCGGGCGGTCGCTGCGCTGCACCGTGGTCCGGCCGCCTTTCGTCACCCCGCATACCAGCTGAACCCGGGACCGTCCCTGCCACGGGCGGGGCGGCGAGAGACTCGTGGGTCACAGCCGGCGGGACCACCGCGGATTCGGCGCGGACCCAGGACATAGACTGCTGGTCATGACCGCTGCTGCACAGTTCGCCCGTATCCCTCATCCTGCGCCCACCCCGGCGCAGCGGGTACAGGAGATTCTGGCGGCACCCGGGTTCGGCCGGTACTTCACCGACCATATGGTCACCATCGACTACACCGAGGCCGACGGCTGGACCAATGCCGTGGTCGAACCTTACGGTTCGCTCACCCTCGACCCGGCGACCATGGTGTTCCACTACGGCCAGGCCATCTTCGAGGGCCTCAAGGCCTACCGCCAGCCGGACGGGCAGGTCGCGACCTTCCGCATCGACGCCAACGCCGCCCGCTTCCGCCGCTCGGCGCGCCGGATGGCGATGGCCGAACTACCCGACGAACTCTTCATCGAATCGGTGCGGCAGCTGCTGGAGGTCGACGCCTCCTGGGTGCCGGCCGCCGGCGGCGAGGAATCGCTCTATCTGCGGCCGTTCATGTTCGCCACCGAATCGGGGCTGGGCGTGAAACCCGCCTCCGCGTACAAGTACCTGCTGCTCGGCTCGCCCGCCGGCGCCTATTTCCCGCGCGGCGTGAAACCGGTGCGGGTGTGGCTGTCCACCGACTACGTGCGCGCCGCGCCCGGCGGCACGGGTGAGGCCAAGGTCGCCGGTAACTACGCGGCCTCGCTGCTCGCGCAGGCCGAGGCCACCGCCAAGGGCTGCGATCAGGTGGTGTGGCTGGACGCCTGCGAACGCCGATACGTCGAGGAGATGGGTACCAACAACCTGTTCTTCGTCTACGGTTCCGGTGCCGACGCCCGGCTGGTGACCCCGGAACTGTCCGGGTCGCTGCTGCCCGGTATCACCCGCGATTCGCTGCTCACCCTGGCCGCCGATTCCGGTTACCCGGTCACCGAACGCAAGATCTCGGTCGACGATTGGCGCGCGGGCGCCGAATCCGGCGAGATCACCGAGGTTTTCGCCTGCGGCACCGCGGCCGTGATCACGCCGGTCGGATCGGTATGCGGACCGGACGGCGAATTCGTGATCGGCGGCGGCGAGCCCGGCGAGGTCACCATGGCGCTGCGCGACACCCTCACCGGTATCCAGCGCGGCACCTTCGCCGACGTCCACCAGTGGATGCGCGTGCTCTGAACCCCCCGAGGTATCCGGGTACCGGTACGCCGGTACCCGGACCGGCGGTGTCAGCCGGGCATCAGGGCGTGCCATTCGGCCAGCGAACGCGGGCGCAGCACGTAGTTGTTGTCGCGGATCGTATCCAGCGAGGCGTGCGGGTCGGCCGAGTACCAGTGGCCGGGATAGACCTCCGGGTTGATCGGCATATCGGCCAGCGAGCGCAGGCTGGCGAACATCGCCTCGGAATCGCCACCCGGGAAATCGGTGCGGCCGCAACCGTCGATGAACAGGGTGTCCCCGGCGATGAGTTTGTCGTCGACGAGGAAACACTGGCTACCGGGCGTATGGCCCGGGGTGTGCAGGAATTCGATGTCGAAGGCGCCGACGCCGAGCTTGTCGCCGTGCCCGTGGCCGGTCAGCTCGCTGGGCGCGATCCCGGTGACGTTGGCGACCCAGGATTTCTCCTCGTCGTTCACATGCACCGGCACGGTGGTCTGTTCGAGCAGTTCCTTCACGCCGCGCAGCGTGAAGCCCATCATGGTGCCGCCGATATGGTCGGGATGGTGATGGGTCACCAGTACCCCGGACAGTTTCAGGCCCTCGCTCTCCGCGATCCCGGCCAGATCGCCCGCGGCATACGCCGGGTCGACGACGACACATTCGCCGGTGTCCCGGTCACCGATCAGATAGGCGAAATTACGCATCTGCGTGGCGATCGGGTCGCCGATGGCGAAATCCCGGCCGGCGAGCAGTTGGCGGAAGTAGAGGCGCTCGGCTGACATACCTCCCACCTTATGGGCAGCGCCGCGACGGTGAGACGCTGCGTTCGCAATATTGAGGCGGGGGTGTCACGAGGGCCGCCCCGCTTTGTGGCGCGCAACGTGTCTGAGCCAGCCTGCTCGCCCTCCGGGTGCAGCCTTACGGTCGCAGGAGTGCGCCGCTGCCGGCAACGCGGGTACCGCGACCAACGGCCCGGACCAGGCCGGTCCGGGTACCGCGAGAACGGTGGCCGCAGCAGCCATGACCGCCCAGACGTGACCGTGGCCCAGGACTGCGTTGCCGCGACCAGCGCGCTGAACCGGGTGTCGGGAGCCGGCCGATATCGGCGGCGGGCCGGCCGGGTGGTCGAGGATCGTTCAGGCGGAGTTCGCCGCGACAGCGAACCCCAAGGCCGACAACGCGGTGGTGAGCTCGACCGCGGCGCCGAGCAGATCGCCGGAGAGCCCACCGATCCGCTGGACCCCGTGGTCGGCCAGCCGCACCGCGATCAGTAGCGCGAGCACCGCGACCAACGGGCCGGACCAGGCAAGTCCGGGCACCACGAAAATGGCGGCCGAGGCAGCCAGGGCGCCCCACACCGTGACCGTGGCCCGGGATTGTGTGCCCGCGACCAGCGCGCCGAATCGGGTGTCGGGCGCGGGCTCGATACCGCGGCGGCAGGCCGCTACCACCGCGACCCGGCCCAGCGCCACCGCCACGATCACCGCGTACCAGTGCCCGGAACCGGCGAGGATGGTGAACGCACCGGCCTGGATTCCCGTGGCCAGTACGATCGCCGCCACCCCGAACGGCCCGGCCCCGCCGCTCTTCATGACCTCCCGCGCGCGCTCCGGCGGGCCGTATACACCGAGACCGTCGAAGGTATCGGCCAGGCCGTCCAGATGCATACCCCGGGTCAGCAGCGCCAGTACCGCCACCGACGCGAACCCGGCCGCCGCGCCCGCCGGTGCCAGCAGCCACAGCACGGCCGCCGCTACCAGGCCGAGCGTGAGACCGGCGATCGGTGCCAGCGCGATAGCGCGGGTGGCCGCCGTACGGTCGACCTCGTCGGGGCCGCGGACCGGTAGCACGGTGAGCCAGGAGAAGGTGAGTCGCAGGGTCAGCACGGGGAAGTCTCCGTGACGGATCTCGTCACTTCCGCATATCGATGGTCGAGGCGTCGGCCGCCCCGGCGTTACCGGAGGTTGCGTCGGCAGTGGAATCGGTCGCCCCGGTGCTACCGGGGGCCGCGTCGGTAGGGACGCCGGCCGTTCCCGCCGAGACGCCGGCCGCATCGGTGGGGCCGCCGACTGTTCCGGGCGGGGCGCCTGCTGCGTCAGCAGGGGCGTCGGCGGTGCCGGTACCGGTGCGGGTGGTGGCCGTGTCGGTGGAGGCGGTGGCCGTTTCGGCCGGGGCGGTGGCCGGTGCTGATCCGGTGCTGACCCCGGCATCGGCGAAGGTCGCCATCTCGGCGAGCACCGCGACGGCCGCGCGCAGGACCGGCAGTGCGGTGAGTGCACCCGAACCCTCGCCGAGCCGCATATCCAGGCCGAGGATCGGATCGAGTTTCAGTTTCGACAGGGCCGCGGTGTGCGCGGGTTCGGTGGACCGGTGCGCGGCCACCCACCACGCCGACGCGCCCGCCGCCAGATCCTCGGCGACCAGGGCCGCCGCCGTGACGATCACCCCGTCGAGCAGGACCGGCGTGCGCCGGACCGCCGCCTGGGCCAGGAAACCGGTCATCGCGGCGATATCGGCGCCACCGGCCACCTGCAGCAATTCGACCCCGTCGCGGGCGACCGGCCGGGCCCGCCACATGGCGTCCCGGATGGCCGCGACCTTGCGCATCCAGCCGTGATCGTCGACCCCGGTCCCGCGGCCGACGGCCTTGACCGGTTCGGTTCCGGCGAGGGTCGCGATCAGCACGGTGGCGGGAGTGGTGTTCCCGATCCCCATATCGCCGGCGATGAGCAGGTCCGCGCCCCCGTCGATCTCCTCGTCCGCGATGGCCCGCCCCGCGGCCAGCGCGGCCGCGACCTCCGCGGCGCTCAACGCGTCGGCCCGGTCGATGGCGCCGCTGGACCTGCGCACCTTGTGCGCGGATACCGCCGCATCGGTGTCGGTGGCGACCGCGATATCCACCACTCGCACCGTGGCATCGGCCACCCGGGCCAGCGCGTTCACCGCCGCCCCACCGGCCTGGAAATTGGCCACCATCTGCGCGGTGACCTCGGGGGGATACGCCGACACTCCGTGCGCGGCAACACCGTGATCGCCGGCGAACACCACCACCCGGGCCCGTTCGAACTGCCGCGGCGGGCAGACCCCCTGGCACGCCGCGATCCAGTTCCCCAGCTCCTCGAGCCGTCCCAGCGACCCCGGCGGTTTGGTCAGCGACGCCTGCCGCTGCTCGGCCGCCGCGCGGGCACCGGCATCCGGCGGGGTGACGGGTGCGAATCCCTCTGACACTGGTGGAGCCTTCCGGTCGGGTAGCTGTCGCGCCGGGCGGACTGTGACGGGTCCGGGGAACGGATCCCGGTCGCGGCCGGCCTCTCGACAATATTGCCCGTCCGGCCCCCGGCGCCGTGCGGCACCTTCTCCGGCGGGCGGGCAAGACCGTCCACTCGGGGCGCCGCAGCCGGTATCAACCGGCGAGCCGGGACCGCAGCGTGGCCACACCGGCGCCGGTCAGTTCCGCGCAGTAGTCGGCACGGCCCGCCATTGCCATGACCAGTGCCAAGGTGGTTCCGCTCACCTCCGGACCGGCGCCGATATCGAACGGGCCGTCGGTGGCGACGAGGCGCAGCCCTGTGCGGGCGGTACGGCCGGAGACGGTGAAATCCTGGGCGGCGAAGAACTGTGCGACCGCGGTGACCGCGGCGGGCTCAGGGGTACCGGTGAGCCCGAGCGGCCGGCGGATGTCCTGGCCGTGCACCACGACCTCACCCAGCCAGGCCGGTGTGTGCCCGGACGGAGCCGTCGTACTCGTGATCACCGCCCGGAAGCGGGCCAGCGTCCCGGCGGGTCCGGCGCCGCGATGCTCGAGCATCCGCCGCTGGTTGTGCAGATCGGCGTCGAACCGCGCCCCGGCCATACTGCGAATCCAGCGGGACCGCCCGATGCTCGCCGCCGCGGTGAGATGCGCGACGACCTCCTCGACCGTCCACCGGCCGCACAACGAGCCGGCGCCCCATTGCTCCGGCGTCAAGCCGGCGAGCTCGTCGGCCAGCGCCGCCCGCTCGCGGTGGATCGTGGCCCATAGCTCCGCGCGCGTTTGCTTCTGCACGCGTTCATCGAAGCACGGGCCCACGACACATCGGCCGCGGACGGACAGCGCGTGCGCGTGGTGACCTGGATGGTTGTACCCCGCAGCTCGGGGCGGCCGCCACCGGGCAGCGGCTAACCCTCGCCGCCGGATTGCGGGGTCGACGCCCTTCGGCCGGTGCGGAGCGCTCGCGCGAGAGGGCTATCGGTACACCTTCGCGAGACAGGCCGGCCAAGGGCCGGGTCGTGTGGGGGTCTCGGGGCGCGGGTGCCGGCGGAACGCGCGGCCGGGAGCCTTACTTCAGGCGCATCGGCAGCCCGGCCAGGACGAAATACGCTTCGTCGCAGACCTGGGCGAGGCGTTGATTCAAGGTGCCGATCTCATCGCGGAAGAGGCGGCCGGAACGTGTCGCGGGGATTACGCCCAGCCCGACCTCCGGCGTGACGAGTACCAGCCTGCCGGGATACTCGGCTACGGCGGCGACCAAGGCGTCGGTGTCGGGAGTGATCGTGCCGCGGGGCGCGTCCCAGGCCGCGCGGGCGTCGAGGCGGGCGGTGAGCCAGGTGCCGATATCGTCGACGAGTGTGGGCCCGGGGTGCGGGTTGTGCAGGACGTCTGCCGGATCGGCGCCGTCGAGCACCGTCCAGTCCGCCGGGCGGCGGGCGCGGTGCGCGGCGATCCGGTCGGCGAAATCGGTATCGGCGGGGTCGGGGATCGCGGTCGCTAGATAACGGACGGGACCCGCTCCCAGCAGAGATTCGGCGAAGGCCGATTTCCCGGACCGGGCGCCGCCGAGGACCAGCGTGCGCAGCCCGTCACCCGGCGGTGCGGAGCCGGGCGGGGTGGGCTCGGGGTGCGGCACCCGCGATCAGATGGCGTCGCCGGGGCCGACGCGCGGTTTCGGGGCGCGCATCTTGCGCATCTGCGAGGCGCGGACGAAGGCGTACCAGCCCAGCCGGTATCCGGTATCGGTCGACTTGGGGAACTTCTCCCGGACCCGGCGGTTCACGATCCGGCCGAGCAGGAATCCCTCGGCGATCATGAACACCATCATCACGAGCATGGCCAGCGTGATGATGGACTGCCACGCGGGCGCGGCGAACATCGACAGGATCAGCAGCAGCGCCATCGGCATGAACAGGCCGACGAGGTTGCGGCGCGCATCGACGATATCGCGGACGAAGGCCCGCACCGGGCCCTGGTCGCGCGGCAGCAGGTACTTGTCCTCACCGGCCAGCATCCGGGCCCGGCGGTCCTGCGCGGCGGCGCGGCGTTCCGCGGCGGCGGCCTTGCGGTCCGCTTTGGAGCCGCGGGTCTCCTTGCGGCGGGCGCGGGCCTCCTTGGCTGTCATCGGGGGCGGCGCGACCGGACCGCGGCGGCGGCCCTCGGCTTCGCGGCGGCTCGGCGTGGGACGGCCTTTACCCGCGGTGACGGTGGTTTTCACCGGCGCCTCGGCCGCGCCGGCATTCGCGGTGGCGGTCGCGGACCGAGAACTGTCGGCGGACACGTCGGTACCGCTGGGCTCACCGCGTCGGAACAACTTCACGGTAACCAGGCTAATCGGTCGGCTGACCGGCGGGGAAGCCGGGCGGTTGCCGGGTGGGGCCGATCACCGGATAATCCGATCGTGGCCGGTCTCACCCGCGCCTGTTACGCGATCAGGGCACTGAACAGGCCCTGGTGCTGTAACCGGCGGACGCCGGGATGGCAAGATGGGGAATAGCAGCCCGTCCGAGGGTGTTGACCCCTGAACCGTGCGCTGTTCACGGACCGACCACGCTGTCCATAGGAGAGTTCATGACTGTGCAGAACGAGACCGCCACCGAAACCCACGGCGTGAAGCTGACCGAGGCTGCCGCGGGCAAGGCGAAGGCGCTGCTCGATCAGGAGGGCCGCGACGATCTCGCGCTGCGGATCGCGGTGCAGCCGGGTGGTTGTGCCGGCCTGCGCTACCAGCTCTTCTTCGACGATCGCACCCTCGACGGCGACCTCACCGCCGAATTCGGTGGAGTGACCCTGACCGTCGACCGGATGAGCGCTCCCTACGTTCAGGGTGCCGCCATCGACTTCGTCGACACGATCGAGAAGCAGGGTTTCACCATCGACAACCCGAACGCCACCGGCTCCTGCGCCTGCGGCGATTCGTTCAACTGACCGGCCGCGGGGGGGGGGGGGGGGGGGGGGGGGGGGGGGGGGGGGGGGGGGGGGGGGGGGGGGGGGGGGGGGGGGGGGGGGGCGCGGGCGGGGGGGGCCCATGCGCCCGCGCGCGCGGGGGGCCCCGGGGGGGGGCCGGGGGGCCCCCACGGACGCGCGGTTCGGGGCGCAGTCATCGGCACAGCGGGCACACGGACGCGCGGTTCGGGGCGCAGTCATCGGCACATTCGACGACATTCGCGGTGTAGGCCGTGGTTTCGCTGCTGATCGCCGCCGTGATCGACCGGTTCCGGCCATACCGGGCGGCCGTGGCGGTACCGGCAGTCGCCGAGAGCTGAACTCTCAGCACATATTCGATGACCTACGGTCTTTGCCACTCCGCTGCCGCGACCGCCCCCGCCGGCCGGGACGACGGACCCTGGTGACGCACTGACGCCACCCGCCGCGCACAACACAGAGTTGCCGGGCGATTGCCGATATCATCACAGACGCCCATTGCAAACCCTGAAGTACAGGTAGTACCGATGACATCCCAGCCGAGCACCCTCTCCGCCGAACCGCCTGAGGCCCAGGCGAGCCCGGTCGCGCCGGTGGCTCCGCAATGGGTACCGCCGCGCGGCTACTTCCCGCCGCCCCGGGAACTGCGCGGCAACCTCAACGGATGGACCTACCCGGCGGTGTTCCTGGTGGCCGTGCTGGCCACCTTCCTGGCGGCCCAGGCCGCGCTGTCGCTGGATTCCGATGATCCGCTGCTGACGGCACTGCACGTGGCGGCCACGATCTGGGTCGCCTCCTTCCTGCCGATGATCTCCGCCACCTCACGCGGCCGGTCGCGGATCAGAATCGACGGGGCCCGGTTCGCCGGTGACCGCGGCACGCTGGTGGTCCGCCGGTCGCTCGGCTACGAAATCGCGTTGGTGCTGTGCTCCCTCAGCCCGGCGGCCTTGTGCGCGATCTACGGGATCGGTACCTGGACCGGCGCACTCACCCTGGAGACCCCGATCCCGCCGTGGCCGGCGATCGCGGTGGCGGTCCTGCTGCTCGGGTATCTCGCCGTCTACGCGCGACGCCCGGAGATCCGCCGCCTGGTTCTCACGCCGATGCATATCGTGGTGCCCACCAAGACCTCCATCGGGAACCGGGTGAGCTGGACGGCCGTGGAGCGGATCGCGGTGGAATCACGGAACAACGCCAGGGGCACCATCCGGATCGAATACCGCGGCCGCCGCCGGGGACGCAACAGCGTCAAACGGATACACGCGGAGAAGCTCTCGATCGGCGCGGCGGGAACGTACTGGCTGATCCGCTTCTACCACGAAAACCCCGACGCCCGCGCCGAACTATCCGACGAGCGCGCTGTCGAGCGGCTACGCGAATACGAGGTCGTCGATCCCTTCTCGGCGTAACAGGAGATCGCCGCACGCGCAGCACCGCGAGACCACGGCGTGGAGCCCGCAGCGATGTGCACCCGGACAGCCGGGGCGCGGACCCGTGCGAGTGGTCCGCGTACTGCGACGAGTATTGCTGCTCGCGGTGTAACGCGCCCACAATCACCGCGGCGCCGCGGCGGGCCGCCGGGCGTGCCGATTAAGCTCCGGGGATGGTTCGGGTGCGGCGGTTGCACGAATGGGCGGTATCGGAGGAGGAAGCCGTCGCGATCCAGCAGCGGCTCCGGGAACAGGTCGTGGTACGCGACGACCACGGGCCGGTACGGCGGGTCGCCGGGTTGGACGTGGCCTACCGGGACCCTGATATCGCGGTGGGAGTGGTCACCGTACTCGACGCGGAGTCGCTGGCCGTGCTCGATCAGGCCGTGGTCCGGGAGCGGATCGAATTCCCGTACATTTCCGGTCTTTTCGCGTTCCGTGAGGTCCCGGCACTGACCCGGGCGCTGGAGCGGCTCACCGTCGAACCGGATGCGCTGGTCTGCGACGGGCACGGGCTGGCCCACCCGCGCCGCTTCGGGCTGGCCGCCCACCTCGGTGTTCTGACCGGCCTGCCGAGCATCGGGGTGGCGAAGAATTCCTTCGGCGAATGCGCCGAACCCGGACCGGCACGCGGCGCTTGGGCCCCCGTCACCGCCGACGGCGAGACCGTCGGGAGGGTGCTGCGCACCCAGCCGGGAATCAAACCGATCTACGTCTCGGTGGGCCATCGCTTCACCCTCGACTCCGCCTGCGCACTGGTGTTGCGCCTGGCACCCCGCTACCGGCTACCGGAAACCACCCGCACGGCCGATCATCTCGGGCGTATTTCCTGACTCCCTGATTCTGCGCCGGGGCCCGGTCGACAGATCGAGCCGAATCCGCAGCGACGGCCGGGCCCAGGCCGGAAATCAGACCTTGACGAGGTCGTCGGCGTGGATGACCGGGCGCTGCATACTGTCGGGCAGTTCCCGGGTGGACCGGCCGAGCATGGTGGCGAGTTCGGCCGCATCGTATTCCACCACGCCCCGCGCCACGATCGCCCGGTCCGGGCCGATCAGATCCACCACATCGCCGCCGTGGAAACGGCCCTTCACCCCGACGATTCCGGCCGCGAGCAGCGACCGCCGGGCCCCGGCCACAGCCCTGACCGCACCGGCGTCGATGAGGATGGCGCCGCGACTGTCGGCGGCATGCCGGACCCAGAACCGGCGCGCCGACAGCCGCACCGGCCGGGCGGCGAAAGCCGTTCCCACCGTTCCGGTACCGAGCGCACTCGCCGCTTCGGACGCTGCCGCCAGCAGCACCGGCACGCCCGCGTCGGCGGCCAGCCGCGCCGCGGACAGTTTCGAGGCCATTCCACCGGTCCCCAGTACCCCACCGCTACCGGCGATCACACCGTCGAGGTCGGCGCTGCTGCGTACTTCGGCGATGAAATTCGCGGCGCCCTTGCGGGGGTCGCCGTCGTAGAGGCCGGCCACATCGGAGAGCAGGAACAATGCGTCCGCACCCACCAGATGGGCGACCAGCGCGGCGAGCCGGTCGTTATCGCCGAACCGGATCTCCTCGGTGGCGACCGTATCGTTCTCGTTCACCACCGCCACCGCGCCGAGCGACCGCAACCGGTCCAGTGTGCGCTGGGCATTACGGTGATGCTCCCGGCGGGCGAAATCGTCGGCGCTGAGCAGCACTTGGCCGACCGTCCGGTCGTAGCGCGCGAACGAGGTCCCCCACGCATGGGCGAGCGCGAGCTGACCGACACTGGCCGCGGCCTGTTTCGTGGCGAGGTCCCGGGGGCGCCGGGTGAGCCCCAGCGGCGCCAGCCCGGCGCCGATGGCCCCGGACGACACCACCACCACATCCGATCCGGCCCGCATCCGCGCTTCGATGGCATCGGCGAGCCGGTCCAGGCGGTCGGTATCCAAACCGCCGTGCAGGCTGGTGAGCGCGGACGAACCGATCTTCACCACCACCCGCCGGGCCCCGGCGATCGACCGCCGGGCTGCGCTGAGTTCTAGCGGGAGCTGGGTCACGGCCGTGCCCCAGCTCCGCGGTTGCCCAGGATCACCTGCCTACTCCCTGTCTTCTTCGTCGTCGACCAGTCCACGCCGCACCCGCGAGGCGTGTTTCCGTTCGGCCGCGCTGACCCGGTCGGTCTGCTCCAGCCGCACATCCGTGCCACGGCCGGTGGGCACGATATCGGCTCCGGCGGTGATCTGCGGTTCCCATTCGAACGTCATATCGCCGATGGTCACCGGTGCCCCCGGTTCGGCACCGAGCCGCACCAGTTCGTCCTCGACACCGAGCCGGGCCAGCCGATCGGCGAGGTAGCCGACGGCCTCGTCGTTGTCGAACTGGGTCTGCCGGACCCAGCGTTCGGGCCGGGTGCCGCGAACGAGGAAGCCGCCCGGTTCCTCCGGATCGGGCACCACGGTGAAGCCCGAATCGTCCACCGCGATCGGGCGGATCACCGGGCGTTTCGGGGCCGCCTTCGGATGCGCCTCGCGATACTGCTGCACCATCTCGGCCAGCGCGAAGGTCAGCGGTCGCAGGCCGGCGTGGGTGACCGCGGAGATACGGAACACCGGCCAGCCGCGTTCCCGCAGTTCCGGGGTCACGAGATCGGCGAGATCCTCGGCTTCGGGCACATCGGCCTTGTTCAGGATCACCACGCGCGGCCGGTCGGCCAGGTCGCCCAGGCTCGCATCCCCGCTCAGCGCGGGTTTGTAGGCGGCGAGTTCAGCCTCGAGCGCGTCGATATCGGAGATCGGGTCGCGCCCGGGTTCCAGGGTCGCCAGGTCCACCACATGGGCCAGGACCGCGCATCGTTCCAGATGGCGCAGGAAATCCAGGCCGAGCCCGCGCCCGGCGCTCGCGCCGGGGATCAGTCCGGGAACATCGGCGATGGTGAACGTGGTATCGCCCGTCTGCACCACACCCAGATTCGGGACGAGTGTGGTGAACGGGTAGTCGGCAATCTTCGGTTTCGCGGCGGAGAGCACCGAGACCAGCGACGATTTTCCGGCCGACGGGAACCCGACCAGCCCCACATCGGCGACGGATTTGAGTTCCAGCACCACATCGCGGGTCTCGCCCTCCTCGCCGAGCAACGCGAATCCGGGTGCCTTACGCGCCCGCGACACCAGCGCCGCGTTCCCCAGCCCGCCGCGACCGCCCTTGGCCACGACGAACCGGTTACCGGGGCCGACCAGATCCATCAGGACCACACCGTCGGAATCCAGCACCACGGTCCCGTCCGGCACCTTCAGCAGCAGTTCGGAACCCTTCTTCCCGTCCCGGTTCCCGCCCTCGCCGGGTTTGCCGTTCCCGGCCTTCGCATGCGGGTGGAAATGGAAGTCGAGCAGGGTGTGCACATTGGCGTCGACCTCGAGCACCACATCCCCACCGTGCCCGCCGTTACCGCCGTCGGGGCCGCCGAGCGGTTTGAATTTCTCCCGGTGCACCGACGCACAACCGTGCCCGCCGTTACCGGCGCGGACATGAAGAACGACGCGGTCGATGAACTTGGCCATGGCCGGATCATCCTCCTCTGGATGGTCGAAGGTCGGGAAGGCACGAGGGCACCCGATGGTTCACGGCGAAACCGTGGAAACGCGAAAAGCGGGCCGAGGGTGAATCACCCTGACCCGCTCGCTGTGGTGGAGTCGTCAGCCGGTCAGGCTTCGACCGGCTCCGGGACCACGATATTGACGGTCTTGCGACCACGCTTGGTGCCGAACTCGACAGCACCGGCTTCCAGCGCGAACAGGGTGTCGTCCCCGCCGCGGCCGACGTTCACGCCGGGATGGAAGTGAGTGCCACGCTGACGCACCAGGATCTCGCCCGCCTTGACGGACTGCCCGCCGAAACGCTTCACGCCCAGCCGCTTGGCATTGGAATCGCGGCCGTTCCGGGAGCTGGATGCACCCTTCTTATGTGCCATTGCTGATACTCCTTCAGCGCGGGCCGTGCAGGCCTGCGAGTGGTTACTTGATGCCGGTGACCTTCAGGACCGTCAGCGGCTGACGGTGACCCTGGCGCTTGTGGTAGCCGGTCTTGTTCTTGAACTTGTGGATGCGGATCTTCGGGCCCTTGGTCTGCTCGACCACCTCGGCCGACACCGACACCTTCGCCAGCTTGTCGGCCGCGGTGGTCAGCTCGGCGCCGTCGACGACGAGCACCGGCGACAGTGCCACGGAGGTGCCCGGCGCACCCTCGATCTTCTCGACCTTCACCAGGTCACCGACCGCGACCTTGTACTGCTTTCCGCCGGTCTTGACGATCGCGTACGTTGCCATCGGTCGGCTGCCCTTCTTCCTCTAGTGCTCGGCACTCGTTCATACGGTTGCCTCTTCGGTGTACACCGGAACAACCGCACGACTGGTCTGGTAATCATCGCCGCCTCGGCATCTGGTGGCTCTCGGTATCGGGAACCGGCCACGGAACAGCATGCTGCTGTCACCGGGCAGCGACTGGCCAAGATTACAGGATACGCCCCGGCCCCTCCAAACCCGGCCCCCTTCCCCGCACCGGTTCCGGTCTACCGGGTGACGAAAACCTCACCCGCGGCCACCACCGGAGCAGGAGCCCTGGAGGCGCACCCTCCGACCCGATCAGCGGTCCGGGCACAGCCGGACCCCAGTGCCGACCGTCAGCACCGTACGCCGCTACCCGCGTGGAACACCATCAGATACCCGGCCATCATGACGAGCATCCCGGCAGTGATCGATACGAGCGATACCGGGCCGAGCCGGCGACGCTTCGTCCACAGCAGGATCAGCAGCAAGACGCCGGCCGCGAGCATGATCAGCGAGCCCGTGTGCTGAATGCCGTCCACCAGCGCGTAGTCCCGGTCCCGCTGCTCGGCGCTGCCGTGCGGCTCCGGGTTGCAGCGGTCACCGTTGGCCGGGGTTATCACGTATCCGGCCAGGTAGATCGCCGGACCGAGGAAGATCGCACCAACGATGTAGACCACCGCGGGCACCCAAGGTCGCTTCTCGAGCATGACGCGGACCCTATCCGCCCGCTGTGGAGATTCTGCGGTTGTCGTGTGGAGATCCGGGTCCGGACCGGGAAACACCGCGAGGCCCCCACGTGCGAGGGCCTCGCGGTATCCGGCTCGGTTCAGTTCTCGTCGTCGACCGGGGGTCCGGCCGGGCGACCGGCGGCACGGCGGCGGACCCGGCGAACCGGTACCTCGACCGCCGGAGGTTCGGCCGCGAAATCCGCGACCGGCGCCGCCGGCTGCTCATCGGCGGCCAGCACGAACACCGCACCGGCGCTGTCGGCCGCCGGAGCGGAGGTC
This sequence comes from Nocardia carnea, assembly GCF_029869215.1. GTDB lineage: Bacteria > Actinomycetota > Actinomycetes > Mycobacteriales > Mycobacteriaceae > Nocardia > Nocardia carnea_B. The sequence goes on along the minus strand of NZ_JARWPM010000323.1, from coordinate 3,802 downwards.
GACCGGGCGACACGACGCCGTCGGGCCCGGGACTCGGAAGCGCCGCCCGCGGCTTCTACCCCTCCCCCGGCCGCCGGCCGTCCCGTATCTGCCGAGACCGGAGCCGCGGCGGTGCCGTTCGATTCGGTCGTGGCAGCCGAGGTCCCGTTCGCGGCGGTTGCGGATACCGGCTCTACCGGCGTTTCGGATACGGCGGGTGCCCCGCCCGGCTCCGTGGCCGCACCGGCGGCCACAGCCGTCGTTGCTGCTTCGACCTCGGCGATATCGCCCACCTGCACAGCGGTGACACCGTCGGCGGGGGCCGGTTCGCCGGCATCCGGCGCGGTTTCCGCGGCGGCCTCCCCGGCGACGACCGCATCGGGTGCGACCGGCGCCGTTTCACCGGTAACGACCTCGGACGTTTCCGCATCGGCCGCCCCGCGGGCGTCCTCAGCCGCCGCATCGCCGGCGGCCACCGCAGCGGTCTCGCGAGCGACGCCGGGAGTATCCGGGACAACAGCCGGGCGAGCGTCCGCGGCGGTGGCCTCGGCCGCATCAGCGGTCTCAGCGGCGTTCGCGGCAACCCGCTCGGCGGCAGCCTCGCGAGCACCCGCACCAGCGTCCAGAACAGCGGCGTTCGCGGCCGCGGCAGCCGGCTCAGCGGCTGCCTCGGGAACATCCGCACCCGCGTCCTGGGCGGCAGCCTCGGGGGCGTTCGCGGCGACTGCGCCAGCGGCAGCCTCTTCGGGCACCGCGTGCGCACCGCTTCCGTTCGATTCGGCCGCGGGGCGATCCCCGGAGGAGGCGGCTCCGGCGGACCGCCGGACCCGGGTACGGCGCCGCCGGGGCTCCGCGGTGGTGTCACTGTCCGCGGCACCCGGCCGCTCCTGCCGCGCGGCGCCGGGCTCGGCGGATTGTTCCCTACGCCCTTCGTCGCCGGTCGGGGCCGCCGGTTCGCCGGTCGCGGCGTCGTCCGCGGCTGTCGCCGCTTCGTCCGCGGCGTCCTCCGACTGGTGCGCGGCCATGGCCAGTGCCACCGGGTGGGCGCGTTTGGCCGCCGCCTCCTCCTCGGAGATCTCGGGCACCGGGGCCGGCGCGGCCGCGGCGGGCGCCGCCTTGTCGCGGTTGCGGCGCCGTTTCGAACCCGATTCGCGGCCCCGCCCCGGGCTCTCCTCGGCGCCGCCGGTTTCCACCGGGTAGCTGTGCACGAGGATGCCGCGGCCGTGGCAGTGCTCGCAGGTGGTGGAGAACGCCTCCACCAGGCCCGTACCGAGCTTCTTCCGGGTCATCTGGACCAAGCCCAGCGAAGTCACCTCGGAGACCTGGTGCCGGGTGCGGTCGCGGCCGAGTGCCTCGGTGAGCCGGCGCAGCACCAGATCGCGGTTCGATTCGAGCACCATATCGATGAAATCGACCACGATCATGCCGCCGATATCGCGCAGCCGCATCTGCCGCACGATCTCCTCGGCGGCCTCGAGATTGTTGCGGGTGACGGTCTCTTCGAGGTTCCCGCCGCCGGAGCCGGTGAACTTACCGGTGTTCACGTCGACGACGGTCATGGCCTCGGTCCGGTCGATCACCAGGGTGCCGCCCGAGGGCAGCCACACCTTCCGGTCCAGCGCCTTGGCCAGCTGTTCGTCGATCCGGTAGGCCTCGAAGACGTCGACCCCGTTGTTCTCGTGCCGCGATACCCGTGCGAGCAGGTCCGGGGCGACGGTCCCGATGTACTTCTCGACGGTGTTCCAGGAGCGTTCGCCCTCGATCACCAGTTTCGAGAAATCCTCGTTGAACAGATCGCGGACCACCTTCACCAGCAGGTCCGGCTCTTCGTAGAGGGTTTTCGGGGCGTTCGATTCGCCGTCGGCGGCCGCGGCGATCTTGCGCCAGGCCGCCTGCAACCGCTCCACGTCGCGGGTCAGTTCCGCCTCGCTGACGCCTTCGGACGCGGTCCGGATGATCACCCCGGCATCGGCGGGCACGATCTCGCGCAGGATCTCCTTGAGCCGTTTGCGCTCGGTATCGGGCAGTTTCCGGCTGATCCCGGTGGACGTGCCGCCCGGCACATACACCAGGAAGCGACCGGCCAGGCTGATCTGGGTGGTCAACCGGGCGCCCTTGTGACCCACCGGATCCTTGCTGACCTGGACCAGCACCTGATCGCCCGGTTTGAGCGCCTGTTCGATCTTGCGTTCCTTACCGCCGAGCCCGGCGGCCTCCCAGTTCACCTCACCGGCGTAGAGCACACCGTTACGGCCCCGGCCGATATCGACGAACGCGGCCTCCATACTCGGCAGCACGTTCTGCACCTTGCCCAGGTACACATTGCCCACCATGGACGCCGACCCGGTACTGGTGACGAAATGCTCGACCAGGATGTTGTCCTCGAGCACGGCGACCTGGGTCGCCGACGGATGGCCGGGGAACTCCTTCTCCCGGACCACCATCACCCGGTCGACCGATTCGCGGCGCGCCAGGAATTCCGATTCGGTGAGGATCGGCGGGCGGCGCCGGCCGGCCTCACGACCGTCGCGACGGCGCTGCCGTTTGGCCTCGAGCCGGGTGGAACCGGTGATGCCCTGAACTTCGTCCACGGTGGCGCGGGCCCGGGTCTTGTTCCGCGGCTCGCGTTCGTGCACGACCGTATTGGGCGGATCGTCCTCGGCCGACTCGGCTTCGCCGGATTCTCCGGCCACCTTCCGGCGGCGGCGCCGGCGGCGGCGCCGGCTCGAACCGCCCTCGGATTCCTCACCGGTATCGGCGCTGTCCTCGGTGTCCTCGGCCTCGGCACCCGATCGGTCGTCGCTCTCGGCGGGTGTTTCCGCCGATTCGGCCGCAGCGCCCTCGGTATCGGTATCGGTTTCGGTCTCGCCGTCGTTCTCCGACTGCTGTTCCCCGCGACCCCGGCCGCGGCCCCGGCGGCCCCGGCGGCGACGACGCGGCTGATCGTCGGAATCGCCCTGGTCGGACTGGTCGTCCCCGATGTCGGTATCGGCTTCGCTGTCGATATCGGGTTCTGGCTCCGGCTGCTGTTCGGCCTGCTGCTCGACCTTCTCCTGCTCGGCCCTCTGTTGCTCGGCCTTGCGGCGCCGGCGCAGATCCTCGGCGGCGGCCGCGTCCGGGGAGAGGAACAGCGGGGCCGCGACGACCGCGCTTTCGAAAACGATCGGTTCGGCCGCGGCGGGTTCCTCGGGCACCGGGCTCGCGAACAGGTTCGCCGCCGCAGTGAACGCGGGCGGTGGCGTCGCCGGGGTGGCGGGAGCGCCCGGCGTGACCGTGGCGGATACCGGTACCGAGGCGGGCGGTTCGGCCGAACGCGCCGCGGTATCGGTACCCGAACCAGCTCCGGTTCCGCGAATATCCCGCCCGGGCTCGTCGGTGCCGGTGGCTTCGCCGGCCCCGGCGTTGTCGCCGCGCGCGGGGGTTCCGGGAGCCGCACGGTCGGCCGCGCCGGGCTCACCGGCAAGTGCGGTACCCGCGGGTTCGTCCGTGCCGGGGGCGGTGGCCGCGCTCCCGGGCGCCACGAACTCGCCCGCGTCCGCGGTACCGACCGCACTCGATTCGATGCTGCCGGACGGTGCCGTGGCAGCGTCTTCGGTGCCGGGCGCAGCTTCCCCGGGGGCCGGGGCGAGGCCGGTGCCGGCGGCGACCACCTCGGCTGCGGCCGGTTCCTCCGGTTCCCATACGGCCGCGCCCGCGGCGACGGTCTCCGTACCGATGCCAGGAATTTGCCCGGACCCGCCACCCGGCGCCGCCGCGGGGCTTGCCGCCTGATCCGCAGCGGTGCCGGCGTTCGCGGCGGAGGCAACCGCGTCACCCGTCTCGG
>NZ_JARWPM010000322.1 GCF_029869215.1 Nocardia carnea | reverse complement strand
GGATCTGCGCGCGCCGCTCGTCGGGTTCGAGGCGGGGGGGGCGCCCCCCGGGGGGGGCCCCCCCCCGGCCCGGGGGGGGGCCCCCCCGGCCCCCGGCGCCCGCGGGCGGGAGGCCCCCCCGGCGGGGGGGGGGCGGCGCGCCGCGCGGGGGCGGGGGCCGGGGGCGCCCCCCCCGGGGCCGGGCGGGCCCCCCCCCCCCCCCCCCCCCCCCCCCGCCTCGAACCCGACGAGCGGCGCGCGCAGATCCTGGCCAAGGCCATCGATATGTTCGGGGAACGCCCGTATGCGGCGGTCTCCACGGCCGAACTGGCGCAACGCGCCGGTGTGGCCCGGGGTCTGATCAACCACTACTTCGGCAACAAACGCGACCTCTACCTCGCGGTGGTTCGCAGAATGGTGACCCTGCCCCGCACCGACGAGTTCGCGGTGCCCACGGGCAGCACCCGGGAACGTATCGACGCCAGTGTCCGCTGGTTGCTGGATACGATCTCCGAACACGGCAGCACCTGGGTGAAGGTGACCAGCCACGAGGGGGTCGGCGACGACCCCGAGGTGCAGCAGATCCTGGACGCCGCCGACGATGCCGCGGCGCTGCGCCTGCTGGCCATGATCGGGCTGTCCGGCGACGAGGCGGCCGAACCACGCCGGGCCATGGTCCGCGCCTACGGAGGTCTGGTGAAGGTCGCGGGCCGGGAGTGGCTCACCCGGGGCACGATGACCCGTGAACAGGTGCACGCCCTCCTGGTCGACATGCTGACCACGCTGGTGACCGAATCCCTGCCCCGGGTGCACGGCGGGAACTGAGCGGCGCGTCCGGTCTCGTTATGGGAAATCACGGCGTGTCGAGTGGACAGCTGTGATCCGAACATCGGCCGTTTCGTGCCGCGGTGCGGCGATCGCGCCTATTCTTGGCGCTGTGCCGGGCGGGGACGATCGCCCCGGGTTTCCCCGGCGGTGGTCGAAGGGGATCGTGCATGGCATATTCACAGCGCTGGGGTGAGCAGCGCTGGCCCGAAGTCCCGCCCGACCGCACCGCCGGACCGCCCGTGCGTCCGGGTCGCCGCAGGCCGGATCCGGACACGGAACCGGAGGACAACGACTACGCCGAGGAACCGCTGTACGAACCCGCGCGGCCGGTCGTCAACCCCTACGCCGTCGTCGCACTGGTGGCGGCTCTGGTCCTGCTCTTCCCGGTGGCCATCGTTTTCGGGCTCATCGCATTCACCCACCCCCGCGGCCGGTTCATGGCGTTCACCGCGTTCCTGCTCGGTGTGCTCGAGGTGGCAGCAGTGGTGGCCTTCGTCGCGCTGCCCCGGGATCGGGTATCCGATCTGTACGCCCGGGTCGGCGAGGCGCTGGGGGTCACCGGTGAGTCCGCGGCAGCGGGTGGTCCCGCCGAGGGTCCGGTGGTGAATGCGACGGCGGTATCGGTTCCCGCGCCGCCGGCGCCGTCCAGCACGCCACTACCCCCGCCGACCACGCGGCCCGGACCCGGGAGCGCGGCACCGGTCGCCGAGCAGGACACCGCCTGCCCGGAACCGGCCCTGATCGGTGTGGCGGCCGACGGAGCCACCCTGCTGTGCCTGATCGACGCGGAATCGGTCACCGGGTATCAATGGTCGGGGCCGCGCCGGGTCGCCGAGGCCGTGCACGAGGAAGACGAGGAATGTACGGGCGGCGCGGCGGCCACCGCCCGCACCTCCGCGGGCCTCGCACTGGTGTGCGAGAACGGTGCCTGGGTGTTGTGGACCTCGTGATCGCCGGCTAGCCGGCCGGGTCGGGCTTGCGGGCGCGGCTGGGCTGGACCCGCGGTGGCTCGTTCGGCATCTTGGGGTATTGCGGCGGCCACGGCGCGTCCATCAGACCGCCGGCCAGATCGCGTTCGGACATCTCCAGCAGTGGTTCGATGGATTGCCGTGGACGTTCGGCCCACGGATCGCCCGATTCGGCCAGCCGCGCCGGCACCGTGGCGATCGTCAGTTCCTCCGGGACCACCGTGTCCAGCTCCGGCCAGCGGAGCGGGGTGGATACCGGTGCGCCCACCTTGGGCCGGGCACACCACGCTCCGAAAACGGTTTTGTGCGGGGCGTTCTGGTTGTAGTCCACGAACACCCGCCGGCCGCGTTCCTCTTTCCACCAGTGCGCGGTGATCTCCTCCGGATAGCGGCGTTCCAGCTCGCGGGCCAGCGCGACCGCGGCGGCGCGCACCTGGTATCCGTCCCAGCGTGGTTCCAGCGCGATATAGAGGTGCAGGCCGCGCGAGCCCGACGTTTTCACCCACGTGTCGATACCGAGTTCGGCACACAGTTCCCGGGTGCGCAGCGCCGCCGCCCGCAATTCGCCGAAACCGATTCCGGGCGAAGGGTCCAGATCGATCCGGAGTTCGTCGGCGATGTCCAGATCACCGGCCTGGTTCGGCCAGACATGGAACCCCAGGCAGCCCTGGTTGACCGCCCACAGCACATGGGCCATATCGTGCGCTACCAGCGCATCACTGGTGGTGCCGTTCGGCGTGGACACCTCGACGGTGTGCAGCCAGTCCGGCGCCGATTTCGGCACCCGCTTCTGGAACCACGATTTGCCCGACGCCCCGTCGGGATAGCGTTCCAGCAGCAGGGGCCGTCCGCCGTTTGCCCGCAGGAACGGTTCCTCGACGCTCAGGTAGTAGCGCACCAGATCGAGTTTCGTCTCGCCGCGCCGCGAGAAATACACCTTGCCCGGGTTGCTGATGGTGAGAACACGCCCGGCGACCTCGATATCGACCGATTCGCTCATTTCGCCACCGGGGTCCCGAAGATCTCCCGCAGTTCGGCGGGCGCGGCTTCGTCGAGCTGGGCGTAGGTACACGACTCCGGTGTCCGGTCGGCGCGGAACCGGACCAGCCGCCCACCGTGCCGGAACCGGCCGGATTGCACATGCTCGTACCGCACCTCGGCCACCAGTTCGGTGCGCACGGGTTCCCAGGACAGATCCTTGCCCGCGCTCCACCGGCTGATCCCGCCCGGCATCGAGCCACCCGAAGCCGCCTGCGCTGCCGCATCGGCCCAATCTCGCCACGGATGGTTGTCCAACGCGTGGTCGCGGTAGGGCGCGAGTTCGTCGACGAGTTCTGTGCGGCGTGCGGCGGTGAAACTACTGGCCACGCCCACATGATGGAGCCTGCCCTCCTCGTCGAAGAGACCGAGGAGCAGCGATCCGACACCCGCGCCGTCCTTGTGCCAGCGGAACCCGGCCACCACACAGTCGGCGGTGCGCTCGTGTTTGACCTTGAGCATGACCCGTTTGTTCTGCTGATACGGCAGATCGTCGGCCTTCACCATCACCCCGTCGAATCCGGCGCCCTCGAACCGGGTGAACCAGTCGCGGGCCAGGGCCGCGTCGCCGGTGAGCGGGGTGAGGTGCACCCGGCCCGGCGCGGCATCGAGGATCGACTCGAGCAGTCGGCGGCGTTCACCGAACGGTGCCTCGGTGAGGTCGCGGTCGCCGAGTGCGAGCAGATCGAACGCGACGAAACTGGCGGGGGTCTCCGCGGCCAGTTTGGCGACCCGCGAGGCGGCGGGGTGCAGCCGCTGCTGCAGGACATCGAAATCGAGTCCGTGCTCGGTGACCACCACGATCTCCCCGTCCACCACGCACCGGGGCGGCAGGGCTGCCCGAAGCAGTTCGGCGACCTCGGGGAAGTACCTGGTCAGCGGCCGGTCGTTGCGGGATCCGAGTTCCACTTCGTCGCCGTCGCGGAAGACCACGCAGCGGAATCCGTCCCATTTGGGCTCATAGCTCAGCCCGGGGCCGTCGGGTATCTCGGGGGCGGTTTTGGCCAGCATGGGACGTACGGGTGGCATCACCGGTAGATCCACACGATCCTCCTCGGGTCGATCCTCACCCGTATCGACGTCGCGGCCGGCGCCGATTCATCGCTCCCGATCATAGGAGTTCTGGCCGGCACAGCGGCGGACGTGGGACCTCAGTCCGCGATCCAGCCCTGTTCGGCGGCGAAATCGGTGAGTCGTTCCCGGATCACGACGATCTCCCCGGCGGTGAGCGCCGGGGAGGCGTCGAGCAGCAGTTCGGTGACGAGCCGGGTGTATTCGCCGGCGGGGAGCCGGGAACCCTCCCGGCCCGGGGCGTCGGTGCGCGGGCCGTGTGCCCGCAGCGACCGGAGATTGATCGCCTTCGGGCCGCGATCGCCCTCGGTCACCTCGAATTCGAAGATGCGGCCCTGCCGGAGTTCGTCCTCGCCGAGGCCGATATCGTTGACGTGGACGAATACATCGGGCCCACCGTCCTCGGGCCGGATGAATCCGAATCCCCGCGCCGCGTCGAACGACACCAATTTCCCGCTGGCCACCACACCGCTCCTCGCCGCAGTTACGCGGTTACTCTATATCGCGTTTTTCCGCATCGTCGGCGATCAGCGCCTTCTGCAGGGAGTTGAAGACGGTGAGCCCCTGCCCGACCATGCCGTTGAGCAGTTCGCCGACCCCGTCGGGGCCGTTGAGCACCGTGAGATTCGCATTGGACAGTCCGCGCGCGGCCTGTTCGACGATGAGCGGCAGCTGCTCGATCAGCATCTGATCGAGCGCGATCCGGTTGTTGGACGCTGCGGCCTCGGCCTGGATCCGGGTGCGGTTCGCTTCGGCCTCGGCCAGGATCCGGACCCGGTCCGCTTCGGCCTGAGCCGGTTTGACCACCTCGGCCTGCAGCTGCTGTTCGCGCAGCTCGGCTTCCTTGCGCGCCTGGGCGGCCTGGGCGCTGAGCACCTCCTGCTGGGCGAGCGCCGCGGCCAGCGGTCCGGCCGCGGCGGCTTCCGCCTCGGCCTTGTCGATATCGCGCTGGTAGCTCGCCTTGAGGATCGAGGTTTCGCGGGAGTATTCGGCCTGTTTGCGCAGCGATTCCTGCTCGGCCTCGGCCGCGCGCTGGGCCGCCTGCGATTTCGCGATCTGCGCATCGCGGTGCACGGCCGCGTTGTGCGGGGCGGCCAGGGCGGAGATATAACCGAGATCGCCGTCGTCGATGGACTGGATCTGGAACGAATCGACCCACAGGCCGATATTGCTCATCTCGACCTTGGAGGCCACCAGTACCTCGTCGGCCAGGCGCTGGCGTTCCCGGATGATCTCCTCCACAGTCATCGAACCCACGATGGAACGCAGATGACCGGAGAAGATCCGCCCGGTGAGCACCGACATCTCCTGCTCCTGTTCGGAGAGGAAACGCTGCGCCGCGTTCACGATCGAGGCGGTGTCGTTGGCCACCTTGAACGCGATCACGGCCCGCACCTGCAGCTGAATGGCCTGTTTGGTGACGCAGCGTTCGGAGATCTCGGCCTCGAACATGGCCAGTGACAGATACCGGACCTTGCGGAAGAACGGCATCACCCAGGTGCCGCGGCCGATGATCACCCGGAACGGTGTGGCGTCGCTGCCGCGCGCACCGCTGACCAGCATTGCCTCGTCGGGATCCGGGACGTGGTAACCCAGCACGAATGACTCCTCGCGTTCGTCTACTCTGACGCCGGGTCCGGGGTGAGAGGTATCCAGGGCACCACCTCGGCGATGCGGCCGGCATCGACCGCGACGACGAGCACGGTGCTCCCGGCCGCGATGGCTTCGGTAGCCCGTGCGATGTACCCCTCGGTTCCCCCTCGAACGGCGACCAGGATCTCACCCAGCATCCCGGGGCCTCGGATCGGCGAGATCAGCTTACCCGTCGACCCGACAACTTCGTCGTGCAAAATTCGTGAACCTCCAAGCCCCTCGGCGACTTCCGCTCCCGCGAGGTTACTGGTAGAGCGTGCGATACGCGCCGAGCATGGCGACCAGATGGTCGACGATCTCGTCGCGGGTCGCGCGCAGCGACCCGTTGAGCCAGGCCGAGAACATACCCGCGTTCCCACTGGCCATGGTGACCGCCGCGAGCCGGCGCCGCACCGGATCGTCGATCCGGGCGAAGAGATGGTCCTGGATGAGGCGGGTGAAGGCCGGCATCACCGCGATGGTGGTCTGTCCCAGCCCGGTGCTGGAATACGGTTCGACCAGGAACAACCGTGATTTCCGCGGATCGGCGAGCACCTTGTCCACCAGCGCCTCCGACAGCGCGCGATCCCGCGAGGAATCGTCGGCGACGGCGAACGCCGTCATGGGCTCCAGGAAATCGTCGGCGGTCTGCCGGTACAGCACATCGAGTAATTCGTCGCGGCTGGCGAAGCTTTCGTAGAAATAGCGGTCGGTGAGATTGGCCCGCCGGCAGACCGCCCGCATGGTGACCCCGGCCGCACCGGCCTCCCCGATCAGATCGAGCGCGGCCTCGAGCAGCGCCGTGCGCCGGGCCTGTTTGCGCTCAGAAAGCGTGGTACCACCCCAGATCCGGGGCCCGCCGTCGTCCGATCGCTGGTCTGCATGCACCCGACCACAGTAATCTGCCGCCGTGATCCGCACGGTGGGGTGGTGGCGTCCGTTTGTTCCGATGCGCTCGGTCAGCTCCCGGCGGTGGGTATCGGGGGCCGGGCGACGAGCACGGCGCGGCCCGCGGCGAGGTCCACCCGGTCGCGCGGCGGCGCGCTGTCGCTGTGGTCCTCGCGAAGCATGGACTGCGCCGCTCGCTGATCCAGTTCCCGGCGCTTGGTGCCGTACCAGAACGCGGTGATCTCCTCGACGCCCGCCGCGGCGAGCCGGGGCGCGGTGCGGGCCTGTCCGGGATGCCCGGTCTTCGGGAACCGGGTGTAGACCCACCGGACAGCTGCCGCCGTGCCCAGCAGCAGCATGAACCCCGGAGCGCCGAGGAAAAGGACTTCCATGAGTTCACGATAGATCTCGGCGCCGCCGCCCGTAGGGGCATCGCATTCGGCAGCGTGTGCGCGACCGCCCGCGGACATCGGGCGCCCACCGAGGACCGGCGTCCCTACCGCAGAGGAATCGGGACATCATCACTGGCCGGCTCCGGCCACTTGCTCCGCGCCCCGTCCCGGTGTCCGCCCGGTGCGGGCGGGCGGGACGCCACACTCGAAGCCGGGGTGGCACGCCGCGGGTCGGTGCCCGGCACCTCGGATGTGCCAGGCCGTCAATCCCCGGGACCGCGCACGGGAACACCCGACCAGCGAGGCGAGTCCGATTTGCGGCAAATGTCCGGCGGCTATGGTGAACCATATGGTGTTGGTCGCTGTGTTGCTCGTTGCCGGGTTCGCCACACTGACCTGGTCGGTGCTCGCCGGGGTCGCGGCCGGGCTGGACCGGCCGGTGCACGAAAGGTTCCACGGCCTCCGGGAGGAACCGCTCACCACGGGCGCGGTCGTGATCACGCACGCCGGTGGTTCGGCGGTGATGTGGGTGCTGGCCATCGTGGCCTGCGGGTGGTTGCTGCGGCGTGGGCGGCGCGCGGACGCGGCCCTCGTGGCCGGAGTGGGCGCGGCTTCGGCACTGCTCGTGCCGGTCACCAAGAACGTGATCGGCCGGGACCGGCCGCCGATGGCCGATCGGCTGGTCACGGTGGACAGCCCCGCGTTCCCCTCCGGGCACAGCACCGGTGTGGCGGCGGTGGTCGGAGTGCTCGCCGCCTTGTGTTTCCTGCGATTGCGGCATCGGGTGGCGGCCTGGACGACCGTGGTGCTCGCGGCCGTGTTCGTGGCTCTCGTCGGGCTGACGAGGGTCTATCTGGGGGTGCACTGGCCCACCGATGTCCTCGCCGGCTGGTCGCTCGGCGGACTGCTGGTGGTGCTCGGTGTGCTGGTTCATCGCCGGATGGGCAGGGCGGCGCCGCCGGATGGGCAGAGTGGACACCCGGCGGATGCGACAGGATCGCGGGCGTTCGCCGGATCGGTGGCCGGGGCCCCACCGGGGTAGGACGACCGGTTATCCCCGTTCCAGCTCCAGCCCGGCCGCGCGCCAGCCCGCGATCCCGCCGTCGAGGCTGTAGGCGGTATGCCCGGTCTGCTGTGCGGTGGCGGCGAACTGCCGGGAGATATCCCCGGTGGGGCAGGTGAAAACCACCGGGTGTGCCCGGGAGAACGGTGTGCCGTGGGCGAACAGGTCGGTGAGCCGGTCGTCGGGGATATTGATCGCGCCGGGGATATGGGCGATGCGGTACGCCATCGCCCCGCGCGTATCGACGACGACCGGTCGCCGGGTGCGGATCAGTTCGGCGAGCTCGGCCGGCCCGAGCACCGCGGCCGCTGCGATCTCCGCCGGTCCGGGCGCTTGCCGGCTGTTCTCGCGCCCGAACAGATCCGGCCGCCGCTGGGCGATATACGACAGGTACGGCTCGAGCCGGTCACAGACGATGACCACGGCGACCACCGGGGAATCGGTGCGGCGGGGCCGGGCGAGTACCTCCCGCGCCGCCGCGTAGGCGGCACCGCTGGTGGGACCGGCGAGAATCCCGTAGCCGGTGGCGAGTTCCAGGGTGGCGTCGATCGCGGGCCCGGATTCCATGGTGACGATTTCGTCGTAGAAATCGGGCTGGAACAACCCGACCTCCCACATCTCCCGTTCCGAGCGGATACCGGGGATGAAGTCGCCGCGGTCGGACACCACCGCCACCGTACGCAGCCCCGGATGGTATTTCCGCAGGTAGCTCCCTGCGCCGCGGCTCGACCCGGTGGTCCCGAGCCCGCCGAAGAGGTAGTCGACGCGGTCGATCCCGGCGGCGGCGAGATCCTCGTGGATCTCCCGCCCCGTGCCGTCGTGGTGGGCGGCGATATTGCGTTCGCTCGTGTACTGCGACAGATGCCGGAACCGCTCCGGTTCGGCGGCCATGGCGCGCTCGATCGCGGAGTACACATCGTTGGGCGTGGTGGGATCGGGGCATTCGGACAGTCCGGGCAGCTCGACGATATCGGTGCCGAGTAGCCGGAGCAGATCCCGCACCGCACCGACCTTGATCCGGTTGGTCATGGCCCGCAACCCGATCCCGTGCACCGCGCCGAGGATCCGCAGGGCCTTGGCGGTGTTCCCGCTGGACGCCTCGATCAGCGTCCGGCCCTCGGTACGCACCGTATCGATTTCGTCACCCAGCATCGCCCAGGCGACCCGGTCCTTCACCGAACCGAACGGGTTGTGCGATTCCAGTTTCGCGTACAGGTCGACGCCGTCCAAGCCGTGAACGGCTGGGTCGAGGCGGAGCAGGGGAGTGTCACCGATCAGTTCGGTGATGTGCTGGTAGATCGTCACGGAACCTCGGGGGATGCTGATCCGGTAGTGGTGGGCCGGTAGCCGGCGTCGGGGGTGGCGCGGAAACGTCCGTCCCGGCTATCGATAGCCACCTTCTGCACCGGTGGATGCATGGCCGCCGGCGCGGCCGACAGATCCATGTGATAGCCGGCCGTATTCGGGAATACGAGCAGATCGCCCGGCCGCGGCCGCCACGGCAGCCATACCGTATGGGCCGCGACGAGGTCGCGCTCCAAGCAGAGCCGTCCGGCCAGGAACACCGGCACCGGGTCATCCGGCGGGGCGGGCAGGGAACCCGGGAGCAACAGCGGGTCGGCCATGACCTCCTGGTCGGCCGGGGTCACGGTATCGCGGCTGAGGTCCAGATGGACGAGCACACTGCCGTCGGCGGCCACTTTCACGAATTCCACCCGCGCGAGGGTGATACCGGCGTGATCGGTGAGCGCCTTACCCGGTTCCAGCCAGAGTTCGAGCAGGTTGTCGGCGGCGATACGGGCCAGCCCGCGCCCACTGTGCCCGTCGAGCGGGGCGGCGAGCAATTCGGCCAGCATCGTCTCGGCGGCCATCGTATTGGCGTACTTGTGGAACACCGGTATGCCGCGCACCGACGCGCCGTCCACCTGATACCCGAAAGTGTTGCCGCCCCAGCTCATCCGCGGTCCGTGCCCGGCCAGTCCCGCACGCAGACGGTGCACGTAGTCGTCGAACCGGCCGGCGTCGGCGGTGAACACCTGCCGCAGCCCGCCGCCGATATTCAGGACCGTGGGCAGCAGCTCCCGCTCGCAGGCCTGTTCGAGCAGCGCGAAGCAGGTTTCGGCGGCACGGACCCGTTCCGCGATATCACCGGTGTCGAGATGGAACGCCGGGCCGCGGAACACCAGCCGATCCCGGTGGCCGGCGAGCACCGCGAACGCGCGGTCCACCTGATCCACCGGTATCCCGAACCGGCTGACCTGGGAATCCGGAAACCCGCTGAGCCGCAGCAGGACCGGGATCGGCGCCGCGGGCGACGCGAGCCGGGCCAGCGTTTCGAGTTCCCATTGATTGTCGATATTGACCGTGACACCCGTGCCCGCCAGTTCGCGCAGGAACCGTTCGCCCTTCGGCCCGGTGACCTCGATCCGCTCCGGCTCGAAACCGGCGCGGCGGGCCGATTCCAGTTCGCCGGGCGAAGCCACGTCCACCGAGATTCCCCGTGCCGCGGCGGTGCGGACGAGTGCAGCGGAGCGATTGACCTTGTGGGCGTAGCAGATTCGATACGGCACGCCGGACGCGTCCAGCACGCCGGTGAGGCGGCCGAGGTTGCGTTCGAAGATCTGCGGGAAGACCAGGTGTACGGGTGTCGTGAACCGGTCCACCACCTGATCGAGGACCTCCCGCGCGGCCAGGAACTCCCGGACGAGCGGATCCCAGTGTGCCGGTAGCCCGGGTGGCTGGGCGGGACCCGCCGCCCGGGCGGCCGACCGGGGTTGCGCGGTCATCGCGGCCCGGGCGCCGGCGCGGTCTCGGCGGCCCGGCTCACCGGGTTGTAGCCGCCGTCGCGCAGCGCTTCGAACGCCCGGTCGCGATTGCGCGGGCTGCGGAATTCGGCGACCACCCGTTTGGTGTCCAGGTCGATCTCGACGACCGGGATGTCCATGCTTTCCAGCACACCGCCGATGGTCCGGACACAGTGTTTACAGGTCATATCGGGTACCGCGAACTCGCGGTCGGCGGCGGCCACGGGCAGATCGTCCGGGGCGGCGGCCCGGGGAACCGCCACGGGTTCGCACCGGTCCGCGAGTCCGGCGAATACGTCCACGAAATGCCGGACGACGAGGGGCAGCAGACTGTAGTTCTCGCCCTCGATGCGGTGGGTGACCGCTGCCAGGCATGTCGGGTGCTCATCCGCGGGGAGCAGCGCGTACTGGCGGGAGATGAGGTCCAGATCATCGTGATAGCGGGCGATCGCCGCGGGCACGGACAGACCCTCCTCGGTGGTCGCCCGCCGCATCACCCGGTGTGCGTCGGCGATGGTGGCGGCCTTCATCGCGCGCAGGGTCTCGAGGGTGCTGCCCGTGTACCGGAGGCCGCCGTCCTCGGCGACTCGCAGTGTCGCCGGGATCATGCCGCGCCGATAGGTCGAGGCCTGCAGTTCCCAGAACCAGCGGGTGGCGACGGCGGTGAAGATTCCGGAATCGCGGAGTGCGCGGGCGAATCCGGCCGCGGACCGATAGGGGGTCCCGCCCGCCAGCAGCGCGTGCTGAGCCAGCGCCCGCCCCGCGGATTCGATACCTACCCGGAAGATATCGAGCGGCTCGTGGTCGGTGGTCGTCGCTTCCAGTACTTCCCGCGCGTCGCCCGCCAGGCGCGCGATCCGCTCGGCCAGCGCGGATTCGGCGTCGATCTGTTCCCAGAGCAGCAGGACCGCTTCCCGGGTCGCGATCGGGACCAGCGGTCCGAGCCCGTCGGCCCGGTAGAACCCGGTATTGGGGACTCCCGCGCTATCGGTCCAGGTCATCCGGTGGGTGGCGGAGGTGACCTCGTCGGCCCGGCACGGGCGCATGAACCGCTCCAGGTACAGCCGCTGCGAAAAAGTGAGATGACTGCCCGGTTCCGGGCTCAACTCGGTCGCCGTGTACTCGAAACGCCGGACGGGACGCGTTGGCACGGGACCGAACAACCCCGGCCGGGCCAGGTCGGCGAGGATTCGTGAGGCCGTCCGCCGGTGATAACGAGCCGGGGGCGTGCGGTCGGTGGGAGTACCGGTCTCGGCGGTCATACGAACTCCTCGGCCAGGGCGCGGACGCGGTCGGTGAAGCGGTCGATATCGTCGCGACCGGTGTAGATATGGGTGCTGACCCGTAAGGCTTCGCCGGCGTTGCCCGGCACGCAGTGGGTCCCGGTGCGCACCAGGAAGCCGTACTCGGCGAGTACGAAGCCCAGATCGGCCGCGGAGATCCCGTCCAGCGTGAACGAGACGATGCCGTGTCCGCGGTCCCGGCCGCCGTACGCGGGACCGGGCAGGAAATCCACCCCGGCGATCTCGCGGAGCCCGCCGAGCAGATGCTCGGTCAAGGCCGCATTGTGCCGGGCCACAGCGGCCATCCCGTACGACTCGAGCACCTCGAGCGCGGCCCCGAGCGACAGGATGCCCGGGATATTCGGCGTGCCTCCCTCGAGCAATCCCGGCATCCGCCCGGTCTCGAAACCCGCGGCGGTGAGGTGTGCGTCGGTCGCCCCGCCAGGCAGGAACGGACGAAGGTCGGCATGCACCCGGGGATGGCAATACAGCACGCCGACACCGGGGGCGGCGAACATCTTGTGTGCCGCGAACACCGCGAAATCGGCACCGAGCGCGGTGACATCGACCGGGATGTGACCGCCGCTCTGGCTGCAGTCGTAGCACACCAGGACGCGCTCGGGTATCCGGTCGCGCAGGCCCTCCAGGGTGGTCAGGCTGCCGAAGACGTGATGCAGATGAGTGACGGTCAGGAGTCTGGTCCGCGGTCCGAGCTTCGCGGCGATATCGGCGAGGTCGGCGTGCCCGGACGGCGTCACCCGGTACGGAACGAGGTCGATGTGCCGGCCGAATCGGGCGAGCGTGTCCCGCAGCAGGTACCAGGGGTGGACATTGGCGGCGTGATCGCGGGGGCTGTACAAGATCTCGTCACCGTCACGCAGCACGGTGAGACCCCAGCTGAGCGCGACAGCATTCAGGGCAGCAGTCGCGCTGCCGGTGAAAACGATCTCGCCGGGATGCGCGGCTCCGACGAAACGTGCGGTGTGTGTGCGGACCTCGGCGATCCGCTGGGTCAGTGCGGTGGCCCACGGATAGGTTCCGCGGGCGGCGTTGGCGGTGGCCGTCGCGTGGTACTCCCGGATCGTGTCGACAACCGCCTGCGGCTTCTGTGTGGTCGCGGCGCTGTCGAGATAGACCTCGGTGGCCGTGGCCAGGGCGGGAAAGTCTTGCCGCACCCGCGGTGGGAACAGGTCACCGGTGGGATTCCCGCCGGCGGTGGGCAGTGCCGGTGCACCTTCACGGGACGGCGTGGATCGCATCGTCATCGCTCCTTCCGCCGTTCGCCGGACTGCGCACCACGATACCCATCACCGCGGTACTCGCCCAGTGCGCTTGGTGCGCAAGCGGTTTGGGCCCGGCGGCGGACACGCGCGGCAACTTCCGGGATCTGTCGGGGGTGCGCGCTACCGTGCGCCTATGCCTCTGACTCCCGAAGAACGTGAATCATTCCTGGCCGAACCGCATATCGGTGCGCTCTCGGTATCCGCCGGCCCCGACCGCGGCCCGCTGACTGTGCCGATCTGGTATCAGTACCGTCCGGGTGGCGAGTTGTGGCTGGTCACCGGGCCGGAATCGGAGAAGATGCGGCGCATCCGGGCGGCGGGCCGGTTCAGCCTGATGGTGCAACGGGTCCAGCCGACGGTTCGCTATGTGAGCGTGGAGGGTCCGGTTACCGCTGTCGAACCGATGCCCGACGCCGAGCACCGGGAAATGGTCGAGCGTTACCTTCCGCCGGAGCAGGTGGACGGGTATCTCGCCTATGCGGCCGCGGAACTGGGCGAGCACGTCCTGGTCCGCATGCGGCCGGAGCGCTGGCTGTCCGCGGATCTGGGCTGACCGGGATCAGTACCCGCCCTGCAGATAACCCACCAGCTGTTCGCGCTCGGTGGTGAGCTCCGAGAGGGCGCTCTTGACCACGTCACCGATGCTGACGATGCCGGCCAGCCGGCCGTTGTCGACCACGGGAAGATGGCGGACCCGATGGTCGGTCATGATGCCGCGCAGCCCGTCGACCCGGTCGCCGGGGGAGCAGGTCCGGACCTCGGTGGTCATGATCCGGGAGACGGGCTGGTCCAGGAGTTCGGCCCCGTATCGGTGCAGCCCGCGGACGATATCGCGTTCGGAGACGATACCGGTGATCCGGCTTCCGTCGGGCGAGACGACGGCGGCACCGATGTTGCGGTCGGCCAGCAGGGCGAGCAACGCGCGGATATCGGAGTCGGGCCGGACGGTCGCGACGGCGCTGCCCTTGGTGTGGAGTATTTCGGCGATACGCATGGTCACCATCCCTGAGCGCGGGATTTCAGAATCTCGCGGTGGTGTGCCGAATACCAGCACGAAATGGCATCGGCGGGTCGACGGAGTCTCGGCTCGGACAACAACCGGCAGGTCGGGCGGCTATTCGTCGTCGAGACCCGCGGACAGGTACGCCGCGGCGGCCAGCCATTGCCGGCACTGCGGACCGTGGACATCGTGGACCCGCAGGATGGCGCGCGCCTGCCGGTAGGTGAGCACCGGTGGCTCGGCATTGCAATCGGTGCCGGCCTCGGGCGCCGAGAGATGGCGTACGGGCTCGGCGTGGTGCCCCAGGGCAGGGGAGCCGGGGACGCTTCCGACAGCGTTCCGGTGGGGACTTCGGAATGGCTGGGTCATTCGGTTGCCCCTCACGTGCGATGTTGCGGGGGACGACGGGCCGGTCCGGAATCGACTGGGATAGCTGGGTATCGCCCCTCTGTGGTGGACCGAGTCTAGGCCGCCGTAGCTTACAAATGCAAGTACATCTGCAAACGACAGACGAAAAATCATCATCGGTCCGGATACGCTCCGCAGCGCGACCGGCGCAGTGGCGGTGCGGTTCTCGCGGAGCGGGTGCGCGGCCTTTCCGGTTACCGCTTACGCGCGACACCGCCGTATGCCGGGATCGGCGTGTTCCCGGCGGTGCCGGGAGACCCGGGATCCCACTGGTCGATCGGGACGAATCCGGGGTCCACCAACTCGAAATCGTCGAAAGCGGAACGGATCTCGGCTCGAGGCCGCGGCAGATAGGGCTCGCCGGAGGTGTCGGTGTATTCGGCGCAGAGCCGGACGTAGGCGGCATCGTCATCGATGCCGTCCCACAGGACCAGATAACTGCCCGCCGGAGCCGCATCGAGCACCGTGTGCACGATATGCCGCATCTCCTCGGTGCTGTGGGCGTGACCGAGCACGCCCATGAACAGCACGGCCAGCGGCCGGGTGAAGTTCAGGATGTGGCGGGCGTCGGCGACGATCAGTTCGGGGTGGTGGTAATCGATATCGAGATAGGTGGTGACACCCTGGTCGGTGGTGCCGGTCAGCAGCGTACGGGCGTGGGCCAGGACCACCGGGTCGTTGTCGACGTAGACGATCTTCGAATCCGGTGCCACGCTCTGCGCGACTTCATGGGTGTTCTGCATGGTGGGCAGGCCGGTGCCGATATCGAGAAACTGGCGGATTCCGATGTCGGCGGCCAAGAACCGCACCGCCCGGACGAGGAACTGCCGTGACGCGGTCGCCAGCGAGGTGATGCCCGGGTAGACGGTGATACCGGCGTCGCCCGCGATCCGGTCGACCTCGTAGTAGTCGTGGCCACCCAGCCAGTAATTCCAGATACGGGATGAGTGTGGGATATCGGTCCGGATGGCGCGATGGTGGTCGTCGGGCATGGCGGGCTCCTCGGCGGCGCGGGGTCGGAAGCGGGCCGGAAGGTGCGCCGCGGCCGACTCCCGAGGGCAGGTGGAACCGACGTTCACCGGCGAGAGTACAAGACTTGCCGAGACCGCCCCGGCCGACGCGCGGGTTCCGCCCGCGGCCTCCGTGAGCTCTGCTCCGGTGGGGTGGAAGCGCGGTGGGGAATCTGTGGACGCGCTGCGGCGAACTTCGTGCTATCGTCCTGATGTCGGTGCAGATGCAAGAACACCTGCGAGTGCATCTGTAAGGACCGGCGGTATGCGACAAGTGGTGTCAGCAACCATGAGCAAGGAGTAGGTCCTATGTCGGAAGTAACCAATCAGGTGATCGGAGCTTGGCGGAAGAGCACCTTCAGCAACCCGAGCGGGAACTGCGTCGAGTTCGCCGAAGCTGCCGGCAACCTGGTGGCTGTGCGGAATTCGCGGTTCCCCGACGGTGGTGTGCTCTTCTATACACGCCCCGAGATCGAAGCCTTCCTGCAGGGCGCGAAGGCCGGAGAGTTCGACGATCTGGCCGTCTGAGAGGTAGCATGGGCCGTCGGCGTGGTGCGCCGCGGATTGCACTGTGGCGCACCGTGGGTTAACCCGAAAAGCGGAGACGACTCCATGATCGCAGAGCCCGGGAACAGTGGCGGCAAACAGCCCGTCGAGGCGGACCGTGGCCCCACGGTTCTTCGTATCGCTCTGGGCGGCCAATTACGCAAATTGCGTGAGAGCAAGAAGATCACCCGCGAGGCCGCGGGTGAGGCGATTCGCGGCTCGCATGCCAAGATCAGCCGGCTCGAGCTGGGCCGGACCAGCTTCAAAGAGCGGGATATCCGCGATCTGCTGACGCTCTACGGCGTGACCGATTCCGAGGAACGGGAGAGTTTCCTCGATCTCGCACGCAAAGCCAACGAACCGGGATGGTGGCATCGCTACGGCGATCTGCTGCCGTCCTGGTTCGGTCAGTATCTGGGCCTGGAGCAGGCGGCCAGCACAATTCGTACCTACGAATCGCATCTGGTGCCCGGACTGCTGCAGACACCGGATTACGCGCGGGCGGTGGTGACCCTCGGATACGTGGATTCCGATACCGACCGGCGCGTGGCCTTCCGGCAGCGCCGGCAGGAAATTCTGCATCGTGTCCATCCGCCGGTGATCTGGGCGGTGATCGACGAGGCCGCGCTGCACCGCCCGGTCGGGGGTGCCGAAGTGCACCGCGCGCAGCTGGAACATCTGCTGGATCTGACCCGTTTGCCGAATGTGACCATTCAGATCGTCCCGTTCTCCGCGGGGGAGCACCCCGCAGCGGGAAGCTCTTTCACCATTCTCCGATTCGCCGAGTCCGATCTGCCGGATATCGTCTATCTGGAGCAGTTGACGAGTGCGCTGTATCTGGACCGGCGCGAGGATTTGGCACTGTACCTGTCGGTCATGGATCGGTTGAGCGTCCAGGCCGCGACTCCGGAGCAATCGCGGGCGATTCTCGCCGACTATACGAAAGGCCTGTGAGCGCAGGCGAATTGCGGCGGTCGCGAATATCTCGTGAACCCGTCCCGGCGCCGAGCCGCCGAAACGGAGAGGTTCGCGTGCCGTGGTACCTCGAGGTCCCGGCCGTCAGGCTCTGATGAAAGTCGACGCCACGCGCCAGAATGTATCCGGCTGCAGCGTGCGGAAATCCCAGTCGTCGGCGAGTGCGTGGACGGTGGTGACGATTTGATCGATATCGAAATCGTCACGTGTTGCCGCGCCGGTGGATTCGATTGCGTCGATGACGAACTCCACGGCGGATTCCCGGGAGGAATCGGTGCCGGAGCGGATGCCGAATGTACTCATATCAAAACCGTTCGCCGGTGGGCCGATCGGGGCGGGATCCCTTCGGCCCGTACTGCTACCGAATCGGTGTGGATCCGCTGAACTATCCCGCAGCTGTGGCGGTAAACCACTGGCGAATGTTGTCGTCGGCTCACTCACGCGGCCTCCCCTATGTTTTCCCCTGTATAGCGGTGTGGGACGAGTCTAGGTCGCCAGTGCTTTCAAATGCAAGTACATCTGCACGATCGATTCTTTGTGTCCGAACGGTTTTCGGATGATCTTGTCACTTCGCCAAGGCGGCGACCGCTTGCTCGACAGGGGTGGTTCCCGAGACGAGTTCCAGTGTGCGACCGGCCGTATGGTCGGCCGCGAGCAGGGCGACGAGCACCGTCGCGACATCCTCGCGGGGGATTTCGCCGCGCTCCAGTCGCGGTGGTGCGAGGGTCACCGACCCGGTACCGGGGGCATCGGTGAGCCGCCCCGGCCGCAACACTGTCCAGTCCAGGTCACGGCTGCGCAGGTCGTCCTCGGCTTGGGTTTTTGCATCGATATAGGCGGCCCAGACCTCGTCGGTGCCCGGCGCCGGGGGCAGGCCGGTGCCCATCGCCGAAACCTGCAGGAAACGCCGGGTTCCCACGCGTTCGGCGGCCTCGGCGAGTAGTACCGAACCGTCGCGGTCCACGGTGTACTTGCGGGCGGCGCCGCTGCCCGGGCCGGCGCCGGCGGCGAAGACCACCGCATCCGCGCCCTGAACGGTGGCGGCGAGATCGGTCACCGCCGCGCGTTCGAGATCCAGGACGACGGCTTCCGCGCCGGTGGCGTACACCTCGGGCGCGTGCGCGGAATTGCGGATCAGGGCGATCACGCTGTGTCCGCGGCCGGTGAGCTGTTCGGCGAGCAGTAGAGCGATCTTGCCGTGTCCGCCGGCGATGACGATGCGCATACCGGGCTCCTCTCCTGTTCTCAGCGTTCGGGGCCGCCGGGGTTGCAGGCGGCGTCGACGGTCGCGTCGTAGCCCACCGGGGGCCGCCAGGGCTCCAGGTTCCAGGTGGGTTTCTCGGGTGCGATCAGGCGCGCCCATTCCCAGTGGCAGCGGAATTGATCCCACATCCCGGGTGTGTCCGCCGCCGGATCGAGAGCGCGGACCTCCTGCCACGCGCGGATCTCGGCGCCCGGGAAAGTGGTGTCGCGGCCGGCTCGGGTCGGATGGACCATCAGACGTGAACCGTCGATGTTCGACGTCCATTCCACCCGGTCGATCAACGGCCTCCCCGCATAGGGATCGACAACCGGAGTCGAGGTGTAGGTGCCGGTGGCCGCGGCGGAGGTGCCGGCGGGCGGGATCGCGGCGGTTGTCGTGCGGGCGGCCGCGGGCGGATGCGGCCCGGAATCCGTGCAGCCCGTGGTCAGTGCCGCGGCGAGCAAGGCGCACGCACCGGCCACACGGGTGGCGAGGTGGGTCGGCATCGGCGCTCCTGCGGTCGGGTCCGGCGGTTCATCGCACCGGTTGTTCCGAGCTTAGAGGGCATTGCCGAAGTTGTGCGCAGGCAGCGCGATGCGTGCGCCGCGTCAGCGCCACAGGGTGTGGCACGGCAGCCGGCGTAAACCGGGCCGGATCTTGCTGTCCACGGTGACGGTGAGCCCGGCGTGGACCGCCGCGGAGGTGAATTCCCAGGCTTCGGTATTGGTTGCCGCGTATTCCAGGACGAGGGCATTGCCGGGGATCGGCCCGTCGAAGTAGACCGTGA
Organism: Nocardia carnea; assembly: GCF_029869215.1. Lineage (GTDB taxonomy): Bacteria > Actinomycetota > Actinomycetes > Mycobacteriales > Mycobacteriaceae > Nocardia > Nocardia carnea_B. The sequence continues at coordinate 3,786 of NZ_JARWPM010000322.1, read as the reverse complement.
CCCGGCGGGTGAGGTCGTCGCGTGTGCTGTTGTCGCGTTCGGCCGTGGCCGAGGTCGTGGCGTCCACGTGGTCGCGCCTCCTTCCGCGCAGCGTCGTCATCGACGCCGATGTGTGTAACTCTAAGTCCGCACCATGGGTGAGAACATGTTCCGGAAATCGCTCTGGGTGATTCACAGCAATGTCGTCGATCGGCTCGGGCCGGATCACGAACTTCCCCGCAGGGCGGCGGAGGTGGCGGCGGGGCGGGGCGCGGTGTGGGCGGTGCGCTGCGGTTGCTGCCGTGGCGCGACCACTGAACTGCGCTGATACGCGAATGTCGTTCACCCGGCGAGTGTTTCGTTTGGTCTCCCGTACCGCTCCCATGCGAAACTCGAATAATGGGTGCATCTGGGATGAGACCGGCGTCGGAAACGATTGCCTCGACCGGATCGCGGTCCCCGGCGCGGGCCACCGCGGGCGGAGGGCCCACGGTACTGCGGATGGTGCTCGGGGGGCGGTTGCGGCGATTGCGTGAAGCCAAAGGCTTGTCCCGCGAACAGGCCGGAGATCATATCCGCGGATCGGATTCGAAGATCAGCCGGCTGGAGCTCGGACGGACCAGTATCCGCGAGCGCGACCTGGTGGATCTCCTCGAGCTCTACGGGGTCACCGACGCCGAGGAACTCGCCGCCTTTCAGGAGCTGGCACGGCAGGCCAATACGTCGGGCTGGTGGCATCGGGACAACGATTGGCTCCCGAAATGGTTCGATATGTACCTCGGTCTCGAACAGGCGGCGCAGGTGATCCGCTGTTACGAGCCCCGTGCGGTACCCGAACTGCTCCAGACTCCCGACTATGCCCGGGCGTTGCTCAGTCTCGCGCATCCCGCGGAATCGGCCGAGGCCATCGAACGCCGGGTGGCCCTGCGAATCCGCCGCCAGCACATCCTGAACCGCGCGCACCCCCCGCACCTGTGGCTGATCGTCGAGGAGGCGGCGCTGACCCGCCGGATCGGTGGGTCGCGAATCTGGTCGGCTCAGATCGATCACCTGCTGGCGGCGGCGCGCCAGCCGCATGTCACGGTGCAGGTACTGGCCGATCATGTCGGCGGGCCCGCGCTGGCCGACGGCGCCTTCACCTATCTGCGGTTCGCGGAGGCAGATCTGCCCGATATCGTCTATCTCCAGCAGCTCACCGGTGCGCTGTACCTGGACAAGCAGGCGGACCTGGATGCGTACCGGTCGGTGGCCAACCTCCTGTCGGTCCATGCGGCACCGCCCGAGCACACCCCGGGCCTGCTGGCGGCCCTGCGGCGGCGGGAGCCGCGGATACTGGACCAGCCGCTGCGCCGGGAACCGGGACGCGGCGGCCACTGACCGCGGTTCGCCCGGCCGCCGGGTTCCGTTGGCCATCCCGTTATCCGGTTGTGACCGAACCCAATCGGTTCGGGGTCCGCTGATGAAGTCTCCGGACTAGTGGCGGAGGGGTCCATCGGGCCCGAATCCGAGGTTACTGTCCAGTAGTTATGGTGGGCAGTAAGGCAGCCGGCTCCGGAAGCGCAGACCTGGAAGCCGAACTCGTCGCGTATTTCCGGGACTCGGACCCGGATTCCCACGCGGATTTGGTCACCACCGTCCGGCACTGTCTGGCGGCCGCCGCGCAGAATCTCGGTTCCCGGCCGGCCGCCGCACCGACGGCGATCATCGCGGCGGCCGCACGGTGGGCGCGCGAGGGAGTGGCGCTGGAAACGGTGCTCACGGCCTGCCACGACTGCGCCCGCGGCGGTTTCGACTTTCTCGCCACCCGCGTGGCCGCCGCGGCGGCGCAGGCGGAAGCGATGGCCGACGCTGCCCGGCTACTGGTGCGGGTGGTCGAGGTGGTGACCACCGCCGCGGCCACCGCCTATCTCGACGAGCACCGGATCGTCGCCCGCGAGCACCAGACCGCGGCGCAGACGTTGGTCGCGGCGCTGCTGAGCGGGCACGGGGTGAGCGCCCTGGCCAGAAGGTCGGGGCTGCGCATCGCGCCGGCTTACCAGGTGGTGGCACTGGCGATTCCGCCGAACGCCGAAGAACGGGGCGGCGGCCCGGACGCGGTGTCGGCGGGCCGCCGCAAACTCCGGCGGGTCCAGGCCGCGCTCGGGCCCGCGCTCGGGTCCCGTTCGCTGTCGCTGCTGAACGCCGACGGCGGCACGGTACTGATCCCCCTCGAATCGGTGCGCGCGACCGGTTCCGCGCGCGCGGCGGCCGGGCTGATGAGCGCCGAAGTTCTGCAACTGGTGGCCGAGGCCGCGGAAGTCGCGCCGATCGCGACGGTCGCCGCCGGCACCACCGACCAGGTACCGGAACTGGCCGGACGTACCCATGACGTGCTCGACCGCCTGCGCGACGGCGGCCGGCCGCCCGGCCTGTACCGCATCGACGAGGGCTCCGCGCTCGAACCCGACGCCGTCGTGGTGGAGGCGATACGCCTGCGCCGGCTGCCGCGGGTGCCGACCCGGCCGGCGGCCCGGCGGGGCAAACCGGGTGCGGCGTGAGCGGCGGGTTCGAGTGACAACGGGTATGGCGAGGTGTGAGATGAGATCCCGGCTGACGGTTCTGGCCGCACTGGCAGTGATGGGTGTCGCTGCCACCGCTGCTCCCGCGGGGAGTGTCCCGCCCGCGGATCCGCCCGGCGCACCACCCGCGCCGGCGACCAGCGCGGCCCAGCCGGCCGGCCCTCAGTTGCTGCGGGTGGAGGTCCTGAGTGATCGGCGGATCCGATTGCACATCCGCTCGGTGGCCATGAGCCGCGAGATCGCGGTCGATACGCTGATCGGCACGGGTCCGGCGCCCCGGCCCACCCTGTATCTGCTGGACGGGGTGGACGGTGGGCCCACCTCGGGCTGGTTGACCGAGGGCGGTGCCGCGGAGTTCTTCGCCGACAAACCGGTCGATGTCGTGCTCACCACCGGCGGAACGGCCAGTATGTACGCGGACTGGATCCGGGTCGATGCCGCGCTCGGGCTCAACCGCTGGGAAACCTTCCTCACCGAGGAGCTTCCGCCGATCGTGGAGAAATATCTGGGGTCGACCGGGGTGCGCGCGATCGCCGGGGTCTCGATGGGGGCTCAGGCGGCGATGATGCTGACCCAGCGGCATCCGGGTTTCTATCGTGGAGTGGCCGGGATGAGTGGTTGCTATTCCACCGCCGATCAGCTCGGCCGGGCCGTCACGGTGATGACGGTGGCCTCCCGCGGCGGCAATCCGGAGAATCTGTTCGGCCCGCCTGCGTCACCGGAATGGATTGCACACGACAGCTTGCTCGGGGCGGAGAAGTTGCGCGGCACGGAAATCTATCTGTCGGTGGCCAGCGGAACACCCAGCGGCGCCGCGCTGATGTCGATCGGCGACAGTCCCGAGATCCTGGCCGTACTGATGGGCGGTGGCTCACTGCTGGAACAGGGCGCGAAATTGTGTACCGACCGGATGGCCGCCCGGCTGCACGACTTGGATATTCCGGCAGTGGTCGATTACCTGCCCGAGGGTATGCATTCCTGGCCCGATTTCGAGATCCAATTGCACCGCAGCTGGCCGACTCTCGTCCGGGCACTGGAAATAACCGGCCGTCCCTGAAGCATCGGGAAAAATTCCGCTCCGGTACGTCGTGGGGGGGGGGGGGGGGGGGGGGGGGGGGGGGGGGGGGGGGGGGGGGGGGGGGCCCGCGCGCCCGCCCGGCCACCCGCCGGCGCCCCGGGCGGAAGCTTGGCTGATCATCTGCTGGCCCTGCTGATCGCCGCGCGAGAAACCACCGCCAGCCTGGTTACC
>NZ_JARWPM010000321.1 GCF_029869215.1 Nocardia carnea | reverse complement strand
CCCCCCCCCCCCTCACAACACACTCCACTCCCTCCCCTCCCCCCCCCCACCCCCCCCAGCCCCCCCGCCCCCCGCCCCGTCCCCCGGCGCGCCCCCGCCCCCCCCCCCCCCCCCCCCCCGGCGGGGGCCGCGGACGCCGAGGAGCGAGTCGCTCCGCAGGCGCCGCAGGCCGGACTGGACGGTGACGGTGCCGAGGCGGCTGCCGAAGCCACCGCGCAACCCGATCCCGCGGCCGAACTCGCCGAGCGCACGGCCGATCTGCAACGGCTCACGGCGGAGTACACCAACTACCGCCGCCGGGTGGAACGCGATCGCAAAACCGCGATCGACAACGCCAAGGCGGCCGTGGTCACCGAGCTCCTGGGTGTGCTCGACGACCTCGACCGTGCCAAGGCGCACGGCGACCTGGAAGCCGGGCCGCTGCGCTCGGTGGCCGACAAGCTGATCGAGGCATTGCGTAAGCAGGGGCTCGAGGAGTTCGGGTCCGAAGGCGAACCTTTCGACCCGAACCTGCACGAGGCCGTACAGCACGAAGGCGCCGGGCACGATCCGGTGATCGGCGTGGTGATGCGCAAGGGATACCGCTTCGGCGAGCGGGTGCTACGGCACGCGCTGGTCGGGGTGACCGACGGTGTGGGCGACAGCGCGGCCGGCACCGAGACCGACGCCGGTCCCGATGCCGCCGCCGCGGCGGAGCCCGCGGCAGCGGAGGCATCGGATGCGGATGCGGGTTCGAAGAATTAGCGATTCCCCGGCCCGGGGTCGCGGATCAGTGCGGAGAGGAGGAGACGCCCGGTGAGCCAGCGGGAGTGGATCGAGAAGGACTTCTACAAGGAGCTGGGCGTCTCCTCCGACGCCTCCACCGAAGAGATCAAGAAGGCGTACCGCAAACTCGCCCGCGACCTGCACCCGGACGCCAATCCGGGTGATGCCAAGGCCGAGGAGCGGTTCAAGGCCGTCAGCGAGGCCCATACCGTGCTGTCGGATCCGGCCAAACGCGCCGAATACGACGAGACCCGCCGCCTGTTCGCGGGCGGCGGGTACGGCCGGGGCGGCGGTTTCCCGCCGGGCGGTGGCGGTTTCACCCAGGGCTTCGACCTGGGCGATATCTTCGGCCAGGCCGGTGCCGCCGACGGCGGTCTCGGCGATCTGTTCGGCGGACTGTTCAACCGGGGCGGCGGCGGAACCCGCACCAGCCGCCCGCGCCGGGGGGCGGGTGTGGAGGGCGAGGCCACCCACCGATTACGCGGATCCGCGCGCGGCGGGCCGGGTGCGGTGTGGCTCACCCCCCCCGGGGCCAGCCCCACCAGCCACCGCAGTGGGG
>NZ_JARWPM010000320.1 GCF_029869215.1 Nocardia carnea | reverse complement strand
CCGGTGTCGGAGGGCACCCCGGCGACCGGACGGGGGCGCGGCCCGCCTCTCCGCGCGCCCGGGCTCGGCTGCCCGGCGGGAGGCGCGGCGGGGGCATCGGCCGCGCCCGGCCACGGGTCCTTATCGAGTCAGTCGCACAGTGTGCGCAGCTGTTCGATCAGTGCCACACGATCGGCCGGTGTGGCCGCGAGCGGGGCGACGTTCAGCACCGTGACCCCGGCTTCGGCGAACGCGGCGATCCGCTCCTTCACATACCCGGCCGGGCCGATCAGGGATACGTCCCGGACGAGCTGGTCGGGTACCACCCGGGCCGCCTCGTCCTTCTTCCCGGCCAGGTACAGCTCCTGGATCCGGTCGGCTTCGGCACCGTAGCCGTACTTGGTGGCGAGGGTGTGGTAGAAATTCTTGCCCTTGGCGCCCATTCCGCCGATGTAGAGCGCGAGCATGGGTTTGACGAACTCCAGCAGCGGTTCCACGTTCTCACCGATGGCCAGCGCCGGGCCGGCGTAGACGTCGAGCGGACCGAGTTCGGGATCGCGCCGCTCTTTTCCGGCGCGCAGGGCGTCCCCGAACACAGCGTCGGCGCGTTCGGGCAGGAAGAAGATCGGCTGCCAGCCTTCGGCGATTTCCGCGGCCAGCGCGACGTTCTTGGGACCCAGCGCCGCCAGCAGCACCGGAATACGTTCGCGGACCGGGTGGTTGATCAGTTTCAGCGGTTTGCCGAGGCCGGTGCCCGCGCCCTCGGGCAGCGGGATCTGGTAGTACTTGCCCTGGTAGGTGAGCCGTTCCCGGCGCCACACCTTGCGGCAGATCTCGACGAGTTCGCGGGTGCGCCCGATCGGCGCGTCGTAGGGGACCCCGTGGAAGCCCTCGATGACCTGCGGGCCGGAGGCACCCAGACCCAGCACGAAGCGGCCGTCGGAGACGAAATCCAGGCCCGCCGCGGTCATCGCGGTGAGGGTGGGGGTCCGGGTGTAGAGCTGCATGATTCCCGAGGCCAGTTGGAGCCGCGAGGTTTTGGCCGCGAGGTAGCCCAGCGCACTGACCGCGTCGAACGAGTACGCCTCGGGGACGAAGACGATGTCCAGGCCGGCCCGTTCCAAATCGGCCACTTCGGCCGCGGCTTCGGTGAAGCCGCCCGAATAGTTGATACTCAATCCGATCCGCATGCCCTCAACATAAACCCGCCTACGGGGTGGCCCGGCACCGGCCACGCCGGGGGACGCGGTAGGTTGAGGGCAGTTACCCCGTGCGCAGTGCAGCTAACTTCGAGCTACCGTGTCGAGAAAGGCCTGATCGTGTCGCAGTCCCCCGAAGCGCCCGAGTCCACCGCCACCGGTTTCGGCGAGTCACCCATCGGCGGCTACCTGGGCGAACTCGCGGCGAAGGTGCCGGCACCGGGTGGCGGCGCGGTCGCTGCACTGCATGCGGCCCAAGGCGCCGCCCTGGTGGCGATGGTCGCGCGGTACACCACGCGCGCCAAGGATGCCGAGCATCGGCCGGTTGTCGACCGGATCATCGAGGCCGCCGACTCGGCCAGGGAACGAGCGCTCGCACTCGCCGACGCCGATGCCGCCGCGTTCACCGCGGTGGGCGCGGCCTACAAGCTGCCCAAGGACACCGAACAGGAATCGGCGCAGCGCGGCGCGGCGATCGAGGCCGCCCTGCTGGAAGCCGCGCGGGTGCCCGCGGCGGTGGTCGACGAGGCCGACGGGATCCTGGTCTTGGCAACCGAATTGCTGCCGATCGGAAATCCGAATGTAGTCACCGATATCGGCGCCGCCGGTGCTGCCGCACGCGCCGCGGCGGTGACCTCACAACTGAATATCGAGATCAATCTGGGTTCGCTGCCGGCCGAGCGAACCGCGGCATTCACCGAGGTACTGGGCCGGATCTCGGAAATCACCGCCCGGGCGGATTCCCTACATCAGGAAGTGCTCCATGCCGTCCGCGCCGGGTGAAAACACGTGCACATATCCGCACGCGCGAATTAACCAGGTATATGCCGAACTGGGATTATTCGAGATTCTATGAAGAAGACGGCACGCGTAGAATGGGCGGCGTTCGGAGATTTTCATACTGCTCCACCGCTCGACCCAGGCACCATCAGCTAGACCGGCCGGCGGAGGTACCGGCGGCCGGGAACTGTTTGCTCCAGCTCGACGAGTGCAGGAGGTAACGGTGAGGATCGGGTACACATCGACGCCGGCCGCGGCGGAAGACTCCGAGCCGGGTATCGATGTCATCACCGAACAAGGAGTCGTCTCCAATATCGCCGACTGTTCGGCGGATCCCGGGGTCTTGACGCCTGGCCAGGCCCGGCGCGCCCACGATATCCACAGACTCTGTTCTCCCGAATGCCTGGTCCGCAGACGGGCCGGTCTGACCCTCGCCTTCGGCGTCGCACCGGACGGCGCCCTCGGCGCACTACCGAACCGGTCCGCTTTCGGTATTTCGCCCGGCCGCTCGGCCCATCGCGGCGATTGATTTCCCGGCGCGGCAGCCACGTTCACCGGCCTGTCGCGCATCTTTCCCGCCGGTGTTCTGCCGGCGTGCTTCCGACAGCACCACCGTGCTCTCAATGAATGGTTCTCGAGCAGCTCCACCCATTGGCTGGGCGGCGAGCGACATATGTCGTGCGGCCACTAATCAAGGAGGAAAGTTGAGCACCATATTCACGAATACGGAATCCGAATCGGATATCCCGGCGCGAAAACCCCGGCGCGCCCGGTTCGGCGGAGCCGGACGTAACCACCCGCTGAACATCGTCCTGGTCGCGCCCCCGTATTTCGATGTGCCCCCGGCCGGTTACGGCGGTGTCGAGGCCGTGGTGGCCGAACTCGCCGACACGCTGGTCGCGCGCGGGCACCGGGTGACGCTACTGGGCGCCGGAAAGCCCGGTACGGATGCCGAATTCGTCCCGGTCTGGGAGTCTCTGCAGGCCGAACGCCTGGGCGACCCGTTCCCCGAGGTCGTCAATGCCCTGAAGGTGCGGCGCATGGTCGAGAAACTGGCCCGCTCCCGGCATATCGACATCATCCACGACCACACTTTCGCCGGCCCGCTCAACGCCCCGGCCTACGAGAACCTGGGCATCCCGACCGCCGTCACCGTGCACGGGCCGGTCGACAACGATATGTGGGAGTACTACGGCGCGCTCGACGAACACACCCGCCTCATCGCGATCAGCGACCGGCAGCGGGAACTCGCGCCGAGTTTCAACTGGATCGGCCGCGTGCACAACGCACTGCGCCCCAGTGAATGGCCGTTCCGCACCGAAAAGCAGGACTACGCGCTGTTCCTCGGCCGCTACGCGCCCTACAAGGGACCCCAGCTGGCCCTGCGGGCCGCACACGAGGCGGGTATCAAGCTCATCCTCGCCGGTAAATGCAATGAGCCGCCGGAGAAAGCGTTCTTCGCCAAGGAGATCGAACCGCTGCTCACCGATACCGACCACATCTTCGGGGAAGCCGATGCGGTCGCCAAACGGGAACTGCTCGCGGGCGCACGCTGCCTGCTGTTCCCGATCCGCTGGGAGGAGCCGTTCGGCATCGTGATGATCGAGGCGATGGCCTGCGGTACCCCGGTGGTGGCGTTGCGCGGCGGTGCGGTGGAGGAGGTGATCGAAGACGGTGTCACCGGCATCATCTGCGACCACCCGGACGAATTGCCCGCCGCCATCGCCAAAGCCGGCGAACTGGATCCGCACGCCTGCCGGCGCCGCGTCGAGGATTATTTCGGCGTGGATCAGCTCGGTGCGGGCTACGAGGCCGCGTATTACCGCATACTCGAAGCGTGGGACGACGCCCACAGCAGGGGCCAGACACTGTCCGCCGTCGGTACGCGCCGCGCCGCGGTACCCGCGATCCGCGCCGACGCCGGCACGACACCGGTATGGAGTAGGGCATGAACGCACCGCCGAGAATTCTCAACTCCGGCCAGCCCGGCCCCCGGCACGGGGGCGGGGGGGGGGGGGCCCCGGGCGGGGGGAGGGCCAGGAGGGTTTGCCCCCCCCCCGGCGGTTATAAATGAGGGGC
>NZ_JARWPM010000319.1 GCF_029869215.1 Nocardia carnea | reverse complement strand
CGGGCCGGCGCGGCCGGCCCCGGGCGGGGGGGGCGCCCCGGGGGGGCCCGCGGGGCGGGGGGCGGGGCCCACGATGGGCTGGTGAGTACGACACGCGGGCCGGTGCCGCCCGGCCGGAGCCTTCAGCCGTCCTCGAGCCGGGTGCGCCGATGAACCCGCAGCAGCCCTCGCCGCCCATGCCGGTGTGTGTCCGGCACACCGACCGCCCCACCGGTTTGGCCTGCACTCGCTGCGGCCGCCCGGCCTGCCCGGAATGTCTGCGTCCGGCCTCGGTCGGCCAGCACTGTGTCGACTGTATTCGCGCCGATCAGCGCGGTACGCGGAAGGTACGGGAGGTCTCGGGAGCGGTTGCCGCGCGCACGGCCACCCCGTTCGTCACCTACGTGCTGATCGCGCTCAACGTGGTGGTCTACGCGGTGACTTCCGTACAGGCCCGCAGCCTGACGGGCAATGAGGTCGAGTCGGCGCTGTTCGTCGACTGGGTCATGTTTCCGCCGGCTGTCGCCGGTGGCGAATGGTTCCGGGTGATCGGCTCCGGATTCCTGCACTACGGCCTGATCCATCTGCTGCTGAATATGCTGGCGCTCTACATCGTCGGCCGGGATATCGAGATCGTGCTCGGCCGGGCGCGCTACCTGGCGGTGTATCTGATCTCGTTGCTCGGCGGTTCGGCCGCCGTGATGCTCCTGGCCCAGGAGAACCTGACCGCCGGGGCGTCGGGTGCGGTGTACGGACTGTTCGGCGCGATCACGGTGATCCTCGTCCGGCTGCGGCAGAACCCGAACAGCATGCTGATCCTGATCGGTATCAACGTGTTCATCAGCTTCTCGCTGCCCGGAATCTCGCTGTGGGGGCATCTCGGCGGGCTGGCCGCAGGCACGCTGGCGACGCTGGGCGTTCTGTTCCTGCCGGAATGGTTGCGGGTGAAATCGCCGCAGCGGGCCCGGCGGGTGGGTGTGATCGCACTCGCGGTCGTGGCGGTGGCAGCGCTCGCGGTGATCGGAATAGCGGCTGCGTCCTTACGCTGAGTTGCCGGCCGGGTCTCGGGCCATCGCGCACCGCGGCGGGTAGTAGCCGGTCCCCGGTGCCGATGTTTTACGTGAAACATCAGAGCCCGAGATCAGCCGGACGAGCAGGCTCAGCGGGCCGATTCGCCGTGCAGCCGCAGCTCGGAACGCAGGGTCTCGTAGACCTCTTCCGGGCTGGTACCCAGATCCCACCGGCCGAAGATGAGCAGCCGCTCGGTACCGAGATGATCGACGTCGATTTCCAGCATGGGCGTTTTGCGGCCGAGCCGGCGATAACCCACGACCCGCGCCCGCAGGATCTGATCGCGGGTGTACTCGGTGACGCCGGTGAGGCCGCGCAGCACGAGCAGCGGTCGCTCGCCGGGGATCACCGATAGCCGCGGTCGTTGACGGACCCCGAGTGCGGCCAGGGCCAGCATGGCCAGTGCCGCGACGCCGAGGAGTAATGTGCCCGCCGCCTCGGCGGTCACCACGGCGGCCACCGCGAGAATCACGCCCCCGACCGCCACCGCGATCAGCGCGGGCAGCGGCGTCGTCCAGGCGAGGCGTGGCGATGTGCTCTCGGGCTGCACGCGGTGTTCCCCCAATCCGTCTCGAGAGTTATCCACAGGCTTATCCACAGGTGTGCATTAATTACACCCGTGTAATCCCCTGGTCAGCGCCAGCGCATGGTCATGATCAGGCCGATCACCATCAGCCCGAATCCGATGAGGAAGTTCCAGGCGTTGAGATCGCTCATCCAGCTGATCTGATCGGCCGCGAGGTAGTAGACCAGCAGCCATACCAGCCCGGCCAGCATGAAGCCGAGCATGATGGTGACGTACCAGACGGGCGACGGACCCGCTGCCTTCACCTTCACCGGCGTACGGCTGGCGGGGTTGATCGTGTAATCGGTCTTCTTGCGGACCTTCGACTTGGGCATGATGTCCTCGTGTTCAGCGTGCAGGTCGTGTTCCAAGGCTATCCCACCAGGTGATCAGGGGGGATGCCCCAGTACCCGGCCGGGGTTCCCGGTGGTCGGAACTGTGCCCGGCGGTTGCGGCACGTACTCTTTGTGCATGCGAGTTCTGGTCGTCGACAATTACGACAGCTTCGTGTTCAACCTGGTCCAGTACCTGGGCCAGCTCGGCGTCGAGGCGGTCGTCTGGCGCAACGACGATCCCGAACTCGCCGATACCGATGCCGTCGCCCGCGATTTCGACGGGATTCTGATCAGCCCCGGCCCGGGTACGCCGGAACGTGCCGGTAAGAGCATCGACCTCGTGCGCTCCTGCGCCGAACAGTCCACCCCGCTCCTCGGTGTCTGCCTCGGCCATCAGGCGATCGGGGCGGCCTTCGGGGCGACGGTGACCCGGGCACCTGAACTGCTGCACGGTAAGACGAGTTCGGTTTTTCATATCGGCGTGGGTGTCCTGGCCGGGCTGCCCGACCCGTTCACCGCGACCCGGTACCACTCGCTCACCGTGGTGGAGAACACGCTGCCGGCCGGGTTCGACGTCATCGGCCGCACCGAAAGCGGCATCGTCATGGCGCTACGGCACCACGAACTGCCGATCCACGGTGTGCAGTTCCATCCGGAATCAGTGCTGACCCAGGGCGGTCACCGGATGCTGGCCAACTGGCTGGAAATCTGTGGTGAGCGGCCCGCCGAGGGGCTGGTCGAAATGCTCGAGGCCGAGGTCGCCGGGCTCACCGTCCAGTAAGCGGGCCGCGCCGCCGTTCGCCGGAACGGAAGCGGTTCGGTCCCGCTGCACCGGCGGACCCAGCGCCCCACGATGTCGAAGGGCGCGCGGCCGTCGATAGCGGCGGCGGGGAAGACCGTTTCGCACCAGCTGTCGTTCGGGCCCAGACCGGACCGGATCCGGTCGGGGCCCGAACGACTGTTTCGTCAGGGCGGTCCGAGCGGAAGGACACCGGTGTTGACGGTGACCGTGGTGGAGGAAGGCACCGTGGTTCCGGCCGACGGCTGCTGGCTCAGCACCTTGCCCGCCTGATCGGAGTTCAGGGTGATCTGGGTGATCTGGCGGACCTGGTTCACGCTGCCCTGCCAGCCGCTCTCCCGCAGGGTATCCACCACTTCCGCGGCACTGAGGCCGACCAGATTGGGCATCGAGATCCGGTCGCTCTGCGCGACCTGCACCGTGATGGTGGATCCCTTGTCGGCGTTCGATCCACCGGCCGGGCTGGTGGAAAGCACCTCGCCGCGCGGTCGAGCGGACTGGACCTCACGGATTTCGATCTTGAATCCGGCGCCCTCGAGGTTCGGCTGGGCCCGGTCGATCAACTGGCCGACCACATCGGGCACGAACACCTGCTCGGGGCCGGAGCCGACGGTCAGCGTCACCTGGCTGCCCGCGTCGATCTCGATTCCCGGCGAGGGCTCCTGGGCGATGACCTTGTCCTTCTCCTCGGGCTTGGACGGCCCGCGCTTCGCCTCCGGGTGCACCTGCAGCCCGACCCGGTTGAGTTCCTGTGCGGCTTCCTGCTGGCTCAGGCCGGTGAGCTGCGGTACCGGCACCTGCTGCGGGCCGGTGGACACCTGCATCGTGATCGTGCTGCCCTCGTCGGCACGCGAACCACCCAGCGGCTGGGTGGAAATGACGCGGCCGGCGGTGATCCGTCCGTCGGGCTTCTCCTGGATGGCGACGTCGAAGCCGAGCGCCTCCAGTTTCTGTTCGCCTTCGCTGGTGGTGAGGTTCGACAGATCCGGCACCGCCACCTGATCGGGCCGGGCACCCGGACCGATCAGCATCCAGAACAACCCGAAGGCCACGACCACCGCGGCCACGACTCCGGCGGCGATATAGGCCATCCGCCGGTTGCCGCGGTGCCCGTCGTCGTAGTCGTCGAGATCGTCGTCGTCGAGCCGGTGCTGACCGCGAGCCGGCGGCTGGGCCGGACCGAGCATGGTGGTGCGGTCCTCGTCGGTCATCACCATGGGCGCGCCGGGTTTCTGGCCCCCCAGCACCCGGATCAGGTCCGCGCGCATCTCCGCCGCGCTCTGATACCGGTTCGCCGGGTTCTTGGCCATGGCCTCGAGCACCACCGAATCGAGCTCGCGCGGCACCCCCTCGTACACGAGCGAGGGCAGTCGCGGGTCCTCGCGAACATGCTGATAAGCCACGGCGACCGGCGAATCACCGGTGAAGGGCGGCTCGCCGGTGAGGATCTCGAACAGGACGCAGCCCACCGAGTACACATCCGAGCGGGCGTCCACGGTTTCCCCGCGGGCCTGCTCCGGGGAGAGGTACTGGGCGGTGCCGATCACCGCGGCGGTCGCCGTCATCGGGTTAGCGGCGTCGGCGATCGCGCGCGCGATCCCGAAATCCATCACCTTCACCGCGCCGGCCCGGTTGATCATGATGTTGGCGGGCTTCATATCGCGGTGCACGATGCCGGCGTTATGGCTGAAATCCAGAGCGGCGCAGACGTCGGCGATCACTTCCATCGCCCGCCGCGGCGGCAGCGGGCCCTCGTTGCGCACGATATCGCGCAACGTATCGCCGTCGACGTACTCCATCACGATGAACGGCAGGGGACCGCCGTCGACCTCGGCCTCCCCCGTGTCGTAGACCGCCACGATCGCGGGATGGTTCAGAGCCGCGGCATTCTGCGCCTCACGCTTGAAGCGCAGATAGAACGTGGGGTCGCGGGCCAGATCGGCGCGCAGCACCTTGATCGCGACATCACGGTTGAGCCGCAGATCGCGGGCCCGGTGCACCTCCGACATACCGCCGAATCCGATGATCTCGCCCAGCTCGTAGCGAGAGGAGAGATTCTTCGGCGTCGTCATGGCTGTCCTTGATGGTGGCTCGGCCGGTCGAAGGGGGAGCTGCTGTCTTCGCGGGTGATCTCGGGGAAGTCGGGCAGGTCGATCTCCGGAACGGGAAGGCTCCGGGTGGTGGTCGTCGCCTCGCTACCCGTCGATTCGGTGGTGGTCGGCGCCGTGGTGGTCTCCGACGTGGTGGTCGGCGCCTGCGTGGTGGTCGTGGACGTGGGCGGCTGCGTGGTGGTGGTGGTCGCCGGCGGCTGGGTCGGCGTGTTCTCCTCGGTGGGAGTCCACACCGGCGGTTCGGTCACCTCGTAGGTCGTGGTCACCGGGGGCGGCAGCTGCCGGGTTGTCGGGGAGGTCGAGGTGACTCCCGGCGTGGTGCTCTCCGGGTTGGTATCGCCGCCGAAGAGCAACCAGAGCACCGCACCACCGAGCAGTAGCGCGCCGATGCCCAGCGCGATCATCCACTTCTGGTTCTTGCCGAGTCCGCCACCGCCACCGCCGTCGCGGTAATCGGCGGGAGCGGCCTCGTGCGCGCCGTGATGGTCCATTACCGTCGTCGCGCCCGTCATCGCGGCCGCCGGGGTGGTGTAGCGCACGGTGGCGGGATCGTCGTAGCCGGGCTGAGGCGCCGCGATCACGCTGGTGGGCCCGGCTGCGGCCAGATTACGGGGCGGTGGCGGGCGGCGGCCGGAACGTACGGCCGCCACGGCCTCGGCGAATTCACCGCCGTCGGCATAACGGTGGCTCGGATCCTTGGCCAGTGTCACCTCGACGAGTTCACGCACGTTCGGGGGCAGATCCGCCGGCATGGGCGGCGGTACCTCACGCACATGCTTCATCGCGACGGTGAGGGCACCGTCACCGGTGAACGGGCGCTGTCCGGCGAGGGCCTCGTAGCCGACCACGCCGAGCGAATAGACGTCGCTGGCCGCCGTGGCATCCTCGCCGACCGCCTGTTCGGGCGCGATGTACTGGGCGGTGCCCATCACCATCCCGGTTTTGGTGACCGGGGAGGCGTCGACCGCCTTGGCGATACCGAAATCGGTGATCTTCACTTGACCAGTGGGCGTGACCAGGATATTTCCTGGTTTCACATCGCGGTGCACCACACCGGCCAGATGCGCGACCTGCAGCGCCCGACCGGTCTGTTCCAGCAGATCCAGACCCTGCACGACCGATAACCGGCCGAGCCGGTTCAGCACGGTGTTGAGCGGTTCGCCCTGTACCAGTTCCATCACCAGGTAGGCGGTCTCGCCACCCTGGGGATCGTAGGTTTCGCCGTAGTCGTAGATCCCGGCGATACCGGGGTGGTTGAGCTGCGCGGTGGTCTTGGCCTCGGTGCGGAAGCGGTGCCGGAAGGTCGGATCGGCCGAGAACTCCGATTTGAGCACCTTCACCGCCACCCGGCGGTCGAGCCGGGTGTCCAGGGCTTCCCAGACCTGACCCATCCCACCGGTGGCGATCAGGCGCTGCAGCCGGTAGCGGTCCGCGATCATCGCGCCGTTTGTCAGCATCGGGTTCCCCGCAGATTCACTCGCATATCCATCTCGTTCAGCGACCTCGCAGACCTGCGTCCAGTACCGCCCGGGCAACCGGCGCGGCGACCGACCCACCGGTTGCCGCCAGCGCGCGGTCGCCGCCGTTCTCCACGATGACCGCGATGGCGATCTTCGGGTTCTCGGCCGGCGCGAACGCTATGTACCAGGCGTGCGGTGGGGTATTACGTGGATCGGAGCCGTGTTCGGCGGTACCGGTCTTGGACGCGATCCGATAGGCCGATCCGCCGCTACCCGCGGTGTTCTCTTCCGAGGCGACCATCAGGTCGGTCAGGGTAGACGCTACATCGGCGCTCACGGCCTGCCCGACCGACACCGGTTCGGTAGTGGCCAGCTCGCTGAGGTCGGGATTCTGCAGCTGGTCGACCAGATACGGTTCCATCCGCACGCCGCCGTTGGCCACGGTAGCCGCGATTACCGCATTGTCGAGTGGGGTGAGTGCCACGTCACGCTGGCCGATACTGCTCTGCGCGAGCGCCGCATCGTCCGGGATATTGCCGATGGTGCTCTCCGCCACCTGCATCGGGATACCGCGATGCGGGCCGATACCGAACGCGGCCGCCTCGTCCTCGAGTGCCGCCGCGCCCACATCGACGCCGAGTTCGACGAACGCGGTGTTGCAGGACCGGCGGAACGCTTCGTAGAGAGTGGCCGTGGCGCCGGAGCCGCAATTGGTGCCGTTGTAGTTCTCCAGCGTGGTGCTCGTACCGGGCAGGGTGATGTTCGGCGCCGCGGTGAACTGGGTCTGCGGGTTGGCGACGCCGTTGGACAGTGCGGCCGCGGTGACCACCACTTTGAAGGTGGACCCCGGCGGGTAGGTCTGCGAGATCGCCCGGTTGAGCATCGGCTGGTTCTCGTCGGCGCTGAGGGTTTCCCACGCCTCGGTGCCCTGCGCGCCGTCGTGACCCGACAGCTGGTTGGGGTCGTAGCTCGGGGTGGACACCATGGTGAGGATCTTGCCCGTACTGGGTTCGATCGCGACCACCGATCCGGTGTAGCCCTTGCTGGTGAGTTCGTTGTAGGCGACCTGCTGCATCACCGGGTCGATCGTGGTGACCACGTTGCCGCCGCGGGGGTCGCGGCCGGAAACCAGGTCGACGAGCCGGCTGCCGAACAGCTGGGCATCCGAGCCGTTGAGTACGGGGTCTTCGGCGCGTTCGAGTCCGGTGCTGCCGTACTGCATGGAATAGAAACCGGTGACCGGGGCGAAAGCCGCCGGGTCGGTGGGGTAGACGCGCAGGTACTTGTACCGGTCGTCGGTGGCGACGGAGCTGGCCAGCACTGTGCCGCCCGCGGAGATCTGGCCGCGCTGGCGGGAGTATTCGTCGAGCAGAACCCGGGAGTTGCGGGGGTCGGCACGGTAGTCGTCGGCTTTGATGACCTGGATATAGGTGGCATTGAGCAGCAGCGCCACGATCATCGCCATCACCGCCATGGCGACCCGGCGTAGCGGTGTGTTCATCGCTGCTGACCCCCTTGCCGTCGTGACACCATCACCGTTTGCGCTTCTGCCAGCGGCGCGGGCGCCGGTTCCCGGCGCCGGGGCGGGGCCGGTGCACGGGCCGCGTCGGAGATCTTGATCAGCAGGGCCAGCAGGATGTAGTTCGCCAGCAGGGAAGAACCGCCGTAGGAGACGAACGGCGTGGTGAGACCGGTGAGCGGGATCAACTTCGTCACACCGCCCACGACCACGAAGATCTGGATGGCGAGGGTGAACGCCAGCCCGGCCGCGAGCAGCTTGCCGAAGCTGTCGCGGATCGCCAGCGCGGTGCGCATACCGCGCAGGATCAGGATGAGGAAAAGAATCAGGACGGCGGTCAGGCCGATGAGGCCGAGCTCTTCGCCGATGGTGGTGACGACGAAGTCGGTTTTCGCGAACGGCACCTGTTGCGGGCGCCCGCTGCCCAGTCCGGTACCCGCCAGCCCGCCTGTGGCGAGCCCGAACAGCGACTGCACGATCTGGTAGCCGGTGTTGTTGTAATCGTCGAAGGGATGCAGCCAGGTTTCGACGCGCACCCGCACGTGCCCGAAGAGCTGGTAGGCGAAAACGAAGCCGAGGGCCAGCAGGCCGCCGCCGATCAGCAGCCAGCCCACTCGCTCGGTGGCGATATACAGCATCACCAGCACGGTGCCGAAGATCAGCAGCGAGGTCCCGAGATCCTTTTCGAAGACCAGCACGCCGATGCAGACGATCCAGACCGCCAGGATCGGGCCCATATCGCGGGCGCGGGGGAATTCCATACCGAGGAAATGCCGGCCGGCCGCGGTGAAGAGTTCGCGCTTGGAGACGAGCACCGAGGCGAAGAAGATGATCAGCAGGATTTTGGCGAACTCACCGGGCTGCAGGCTCAGGCCGGGCAGCCGGATCCAGATCTTGGCGCCGTTGACCTCCGACAGCGAACTGGGCAGCAGCGCCGGTATCGCCAGCGCGACCAACCCCACCAGACCGAGCGTGTAGGCGTACTTGGCCAATGTCCGGTAATCGCGCAACAGGAGCAGCAGGGCCACGAACAGCACGATTCCCAGGGCTGTCCACAGGATCTGCTGGTTGGCGTCGGGCGAGGGCATATCCCAGGAGTTGTAGGCGGCGGTCTCCTGATCGGCCAGATCCAGCCGGTGGATGAGCACCAGCCCGATTCCGTTCAGCAGCGCCACGATCGGCAGCAGCAGCGGATCGGCGTACGGCGCGAACCGCCGGACGGCCAGGTGCGCGACCGCGAACAGGCCCAGATAGGCCAGCCCGTACTTCGCGATATCCCAGGTCAGCGACTGTTCCTGATTGGCTTCCACCAGAAACAGTGCGGCGGTGGTGATGAAGGCCGCGAAGCCGAGCAGCAGAAGTTCGGTATTGCGCCGCGCGGTCGGTGGCTGCGCTGCAGCGAACCCGCCCGGGGGACTCGGAAAAGCCCCGGCGGACGGTGGTGCCGGTGCGGACATCAGTCCGTCACCCGGCAGTTCTCCCCCGGCGTCTGGGGCACAGCGGTGGTGGTCGGCGCCGGCGTGGTGGTGGTCGGCGGGGCCGGTGGTGCCGGGTTCTCACCGTTGGCAGGGGGCGCCTGGGTCGCGGGGGCCGGCGGAGCGGCCTCGGTGGGGGTCGGCGCGGCCGGCGGAGCCGGAGTGGGGGTCGTGGTGACGCCCGGCTGGGCGGCGGACCCGTTCTTCTTGCACACCGGCAGCAGTTCGCGATCGGCCAGCACGCGCATCTGCTCGCGGGCCTTGTCCAGGGTGCCCGGGGGCAGACCGCGTTCGACCTGTTCGCGCCCGGTCTGCAGGAGATCGCTGACCTTCAGGGGTGCGCAGCCCGCCGGCAGCGGCGCGCCGCTCTCGGCGAGCGTCAGCTCACCCTTGGCGGTGACGCAGCCGACCAGGTTCACCTCGTGGATGGAGTAGCCGAGGATCGAGCCCGGCAGTCCCTGCATGACCACGACACTGTCGTTGTCCGCGCCCACGTAATAGTTGGACCGGATCATCTTGTACCCGACGACCAGCCCGATGACCACCGCGAACACCAGCGCGACCGCGAGCAGCAGCCAGCGCAGCTTATGGGACTTCTTCGGCGGTGGTTCGGGCTCGTTGGCGGTACGCCGCGGCGCGGCGGCCGGGGGACGCATGGCGGCGGCCCGGCCCGCCGCGGTGTTCGGCGGCGGGTTGTCCTCGGCCTCACCGGAGGCGGCGCCGGCGACGATCGGATGGCTCTGGCCGTAGTCGAGGTCGATGACATCGGCGACGACGACCGTGACATTGTCCGGGCCGCCGCTGCGCAGCGCCAGTTCGATGAGCCGGTCGGCGCATTCGTCGGTGCTGCCCTCGCGCATGGTGTTGGCGATGGTCTCATCGCTCACCACATCGGAGAGGCCGTCCGAACACAGCAGGTAGCGGTCACCGGCGCGGGCCTCACGCATCACCAGCGTGGGCTCGATCTCGTTACCCGTGAGCGCGCGCATGATCAGCGAACGCTGCGGATGGGTATGGGCCTGTTCCGGGGTGATCCGGCCCTCGTCGACCAGCGACTGGACGAAGGTGTCGTCGCGGGTGATCTGGGCCAGTTCACCGTCGCGCAGCAGGTACGCCCGGGAATCGCCGATATGGACCATGCCGAGCTTCTTGCCCGCGAACAGGATGGCGGTGAGCGTGGTGCCCATACCGTCGAGTTCGGGTTCTTCCTCGACCTGTTCGGCGATCGCGGAATTACCGGCATGGGTGGCCCGGTTGAGTTTGCCCAGCAGGTCTTCGCCGGGTTCGTCGTCGTCCAGATGCGCCAGCGCGGCGATCATCAGCTGGGACGCGACCTCCCCGGCGGCGTGCCCGCCCATACCGTCGGCGAGTGCCAGTAGCCGGGCACCCGCGTAGACGGAATCTTCGTTGTTGGCGCGGACCAGGCCGCGGTCGCTGCGCGCTGCGTAGCGGAGAACAAGTGTCACGATCGGAGCTCGATCACTGTCTTGCCGACCCGGACAGGAGTGCCGAGCGGAACGCGGACTGCGGTGGTGACTTTGGCACGATCGAGGTAGGTACCGTTGGTCGAGCCGAGGTCTTCGACGTACCAGTCGTCACCGCGTAGGGACAGGCGGGCATGTCGGGTGGAGGCGTAATCGTCGGTGAGCACCAGCGTCGAATCGTCCGCACGGCCGATCAATACCGGCTGGGTACCCAGTGTGATGCGGGTACCGGCAAGAGAACCTTGAGTCACCACAAGATATTTGGCGCCCTTCTGGCCTCGGCGCATCGACGGCAGCACCGTGGAACCACGCGGTCCCCGAGTCTGCTGCCGGATGCCGGAGGCCGCGTAGATATCACTGCGGAGGGTGCGCAGGATTGCCCAGACGAACAGCCACAACAGCAGGAGGAACCCGGCACGGGTCAACTGCAGAACCAGTCCCTGCACGGCGCTCCACCTCCTAATCGACCGTGTGCCGGTGCCGTCGGCGTGGTGACCCACCCCTGTGGCCGTGCTCGTCCCGGCGGCCCGCGTTCGCGGTGCCGCATACGTGTCGGCACATCATAGGACCGTCGGACGAGACCGATCACGATTGGACCGCCCTATTATGCGAGAGCCGTCTCGTGATCCGCACGGCGAGCCTACGGCATCAGACAATACGGATAAGGATCTCGGAATGCCCGGCGCGGATCACATCCCCGTCGGCGAGCTGCCAGTCCTGCACCGGTGAGCCGTTGACGAGGGTTCCGTTGGTGGAGCCGAGGTCGGAGAGCATCGCGGTCTGGCCGTCCCAGCGCACCTCGATATGGCGGCGGGAGACACCGGTATCCGGCAGCCGGAAATGAGCATCCTGGCCGCGGCCGATGATATTGCTGCCCTCGCGGAGCTGGTAGGTGCGACCACTGCCGTCGTCCAGCGCGAGGGTCGCGGAGAATCCGGGCCCGGCCGTCGGCGCGTATCCGCCCTGGGCGCCGTAGCCCGCCGGCGGGGGGGCCTGCTGATATCCCGCTGCGCCTTGCTGTGCGTAGCCCTGCTGGTCGTACCCCTGGTCGTAGCCCGGCTGCTGCGCATAACCCTGCTGGTCGTAACCCTGGTCGTAGCCGGGCTGTGCGTAGCCCTGCTGGTCGTAACCGGGCTGCTGCGCATAACCCTGCTGGTCGTACCCCTGGTCGTAACCCGGCTGCTGGGCGTAGCCCTGGTCATAACCCGGTTGTGCGTAACCCTGCTGGTCGTAGCCCGGCTGCTGGGCGTATCCGCCTTGGTCGTAACCCTGGTCGTAGCCGGGCTGTGCGTAACCCTGCTGGTCGTAACCGGGCTGCTGCGCGTACCCGCCCTGGTCGTAGCCCGGCTGACCGGCGTAGCCCTGCTGGTCGTAGGCGGCGCCGCCCTGCTGGTAGTCGTAGCCGTTCTGATAATCGGGAGCGCCGTTGTACTGCGCGCCGGGACCGTAGTCCTCGGGGTACGCGCCGTTCTGCGGCCCGCGTCCCACGGGTCCGGGAGCGTACCCGCGATTGCGTGGATCGGACTCCGCGTGCTCACGGCTCGGGTCGTAGCCAGAGTTCTGCGTCATGGGGCCAGCTCCTGGTTGCGGGTTAGCGGGTCGTTGTAGCGGTTCCGGGCGGTGAGCCGAGGCAGCTCCACGGCCGGCATCGGGGTCGACGCGGCCGCTCGTCCTGAACATTCCGGTGTGCAGCGTAGGGGATGCCTCGAAGACCACGTGCACTTCGCCGTAGGTCTGCCATCCTTGTTCCCGGATGTAATCCTGGAGATGTTTGGCGAAAGCGCGGGTAGTGAGGTCGTGATCGGCGTCGAGCTGCCGGTGGTCCGACGAGTTGATGGTGATCACATAACTGTTGGGTGCGAGCAGATGCCCGCCGCCGAGCTCTTGGACGTTGTCGGCGGCCTCACGCTGCAGCGCGGCCTCGACCTCCTGCGGAACTACGTTCCCGCCGAAGACCCGGGCGAAGACGTCACCGACGGCGCCCTGGAGGCGGCGCTCGAATCTCGAGACGATCCCCATATGGGCCCTCCCTTCGGTGAGTCTCTCCTCATTCATTACGACGACACGCGTATACGGCGTGTCGTACTACGAGCACGTTCCCTGCATGATATCCGCGATCGGCTATACCTGTAACTACCGCGGCGGTGACGGAGTTCCCAAAGCCGCCGGCCCGGCCTCCGTGCCCTGGTCACAGCGTTGCCGTCGGCCGCTGTGACCAGGTGATTTCGCCTCGCGGTCACCTCCGTGATACTGTCTCATCCGTCGCTCGGGCGAGTGGCGGAATGGCAGACGCGCTGGCTTCAGGTGCCAGTGTCCTTCGGGACGTGGGGGTTCAAGTCCCCCTTCGCCCACTGGGATGAAGCCGCGGATTCGGTCGGATCCGCGGCTTCCTTCGTTTCAGGGTGCAGATACGGTTACGGGTCCGATCGCGCCGCGGACCGCTGGAGTTCGTCGCGTGGTGTCCGGCTGCCGGCACAGTGCCGTGCGGAACCGGTGGCGCCCGCCTGTTTCGTGGTCTGTTGTCAGGGCGGAAGATCTTGGAATGCGCCGGATGAACACGCCGTATGCGCGAGTGAGACGAAGGTCACACAATTGATTTCCGGTAGCGACGGTACTGCTGAGGGTGCCCTATCTTGTGGCCCGAAGTGACCCAGTTCACGTCCTGGTACCACCCTGGTTAACCGCGCGCGAGTACATCTCCGGGTCGTATTCGGGGGCGTCGGCAGGTTTGAGGCGTGGAAACCGACTCGGGGTTTCTTTTGGCCGCCGAGGCGCTCCGGCGGCGGTGTTAACCCTTCGCGAATGTGCTGGTCGGTGGCAAATCGGGGGAGTTAACGACGGTTCGGGCCGCGGTGCCCGCGAGCCATCGGGCGATTGTGTGTAAGCCTGGTTACGGATATGCCCCTGACCAGTAAAAACCAAATGTACTTGCAAATGAAAGGACTGCTGCAAGTCTGCGGAGGTCTGCTGGAAGTTAGCTGACCGAGGTCGGTCAGGGAGGTTTCTGGTTGTTTGCTGGCTCCGAGGTTATACCTGTGACCTGTTCCGCAGCGGGTTGCGTAGGCATAACGATTGTGTAGAGTCGACGGTAACGCTGGCCGCAGCTAGAGCGGCGACTCGCTGCGGCCAGCGGAATTCAATCGGGGGATTCTCACAGGTCATCGAATTCACGTTGCTGTCACCTCATCGGATGATGTCCGCTGCGGTGTGCTCGCCGTTGTCTACGTGTGCGCGCGGCGGGTGTCCGTAGTGGCCGCTATGGGAGCGGGGACGTGTTCGGCTTTCGCCCGGCGGCCGGCGGCGAAGATGTAGGTGAGAAACAGCGCTTCGGCGAGCAGTCCGCAGCCGATTCGCGCCGGAGTGGGCAACGTGCTGGGTGTGACGAAACCTTCGAGCAGGCCCGCTACCAGCAGCGTCGGGACGAGGCCCAGGGCGATCGCCGCGGCGCGGCGCCCCTGGCGGGCCACCGCCTCGGCGCGACTGCGCGGACCCGGGTCGATCAGTGTCCAGCCCAATTTGAGCCCGGCGCCGCCGGCAATGAAAATCGCTGTCAGCTCCAGCATTCCGTGCGGCAGCAGGAAGCCGAACAGCGAATCGAGCCGGCCCGCATCGGCCATGAGTCCCGCTGTTATGCCGATATTCAGGGCATTCATGAACAACAGGTAGAGCACCGGCAGGATCAGCACACCGAGGAACAGGGCCAGTGCGGAGACCCAGGCATTGTTGGTCCAGACCATTGCGGCGAAAGCGTCGTTAGGATGCTCGGTGTAATAGGTCTCGAAGGCACCGCCCGGAGCGGTGAGGGACCGGGTGTCCTCTTGCAGCCCAAGGGTTCTCCGCGCCGAAGGGTCGGCGGAAAGCCAGAACGTGAAACCCGCGACGACACCGAGGAAGACCACCGCGACACCGAGCCACCACCCGAGCGCGTCGTAGACCGCCCCGGGGAACCGGTGGGTGCAGAACCGGCGGATCTCGGTCCAGGTGTCGGGCGAACTGCCGACGATACGGCCCCGGGCCCGGGCGAGTAGTGCGCTCAAACCGGCCACGAGTTCCGGTTCGGGAGTGTGCGTCTGCAAGCGCGCCAATTGCTGGGATGTCCGCCGATACAGCAGCACCAGCTCGTCGGCCTCCGCACCGGTCAGCTTGCGCCGGCCGGTCAGCGCATCCAGCCGGGCCCACGCCTGGCGATGCCGCGCGCTGTAAGCGTCCACATCCATCGGCTCACCTCCCACTCCGCCCGGCCCGCCGCCGGCTCCGGCGTGGGTGCGGATCCGGCCGCCGCCCTCGGGGATCTCCACACCGGGCGGCGCACCTCCGCGTCCGGCGACACCGGGTTCGCACCGGGCCGCCGTGGAAGAATGCTATGCGATATGGCTGCCTTCACGACGGGGGAAGCGGTGGCGCTCGAGTTGCCGGTCGCCCGGATCCCGACCCGCGCCGCGGCGTTCGTGCTCGACCTGATCATTCAGGCCGTGCTCGGGATCTTTCTGCTCACCGTGGTGATGATGGTGCTCCGTGGCGACGACAGCAGCCCGTGGTTCACCACCCTGTCCCTGGTCTCGCTGGTCGCCGTGCTGGTCGGCTATCCGGTGATCTGGGAGACCGTTCTGCGCGGTGCGACGCCGGGCAAGCTGGCGCTCGGCTTGCGGGTGGTGCGGTCCGATGGCGGTCCCATCGATTTCCGCCATGCGCTCACTCGTGGCTTGACGGGCGCGATCGTGGATTTCTGGATTCTGGGCCTCTTCGGACTGATCGCGGTCGCCACCTCGATATGCTCGCCCCACGCTCGCCGGGCCGGGGATGTCCTGGCGGGGACGGTGGTCGTACATATCCAGCAGCGGCTGTCCCTGCCGGCCCTGGCGATACCGCCGGCCTGGCTCACCGGCTGGTCGGCCGAACTCGATCTGACCGGGATGCCCGAGGAACTCGCCCTCGCGGTGCGTCAGTACCTGACCCGGATCAATACGCTCACCCCGGCCGCTCAGCACGAGATCGGGCAGGCACTGGTCGCGGCGGTATGCAGCCGGCTGCGGGTGGCGGCTCCCGCGGGTTATCCGCCGGTGCAGATACTCGGCAGTGTGATCGCCGAACGCCAGCGCCGTTCGCTACCCACCCGTCCGGCTCCGCCCATGCTGTTTCCCTCGCCAAAGGTGCCGCAACTGCGCTGAAATACGGTCCGGCGGATGCCGCGCAGGTCCACCGCCCGGAGGTGCCGCCGACCGTTGCGGTACGACGGATCGGCGGCATACGGCGTGGACCGGTGCGCCGTGCGGCATCCGCGCACGCCGGCAGGCGGGCCTGCGGCGCCTGTTGCGCGGCCTGGTCGGCAGTGCGATCAGTAGCCTGGTCCCGGTGCGTTGATCCGGGCGCGACCCTTACGTGCGGCGGCAGACCTGCGGACCACGCGCTCGCGCAGACCGTCGCCCAGGCCCGCCGCCGGAACGGTTCACAGGGCGCCGGATTGTTTGAGTTCGAGGTATTCGTCGGCCAGCGCGGCGGGGAGGTCGGGCGCGGGGGCGGCGATCACGGCGATACCCCTGCGGCGCAGCGATTCCTGTAGTACCGCCTGTTCGGCGATCCGGGATTCGGCGGCCGCGGCCCGGTACAGCGCGGGTGAACCGGTGCGGTCGGCGGCCGCGGCGGCGATTTCCGGATCGGTGACCGAGACGATCAGGACCCGATGGCGGTCGGCCAGCACCGGGAGCACCGGCAGCAGGTTCTCGGTCACCGCCGCGCTGTCGAGGCTGGTGAACCAGACGATGAGGCTGCGCCGCCGGGCCCGCCGGATCGCGGCGCGGACCAGGCCCTCGGCATCGGTGTCCAGCAGCGCCGGGGTGACCCCGGCGAGGGCGTGCATAATCCTCGCCGAGGTACCGCGCCCGGTGCCGGCGCGCACCTCGGCGCGTTCCGTGCGGTCGTAGGCGAGCAGGCCGACCAGATCGCCGCCCGCCGCCGCCAGGCTGCCCAGCAACAGGGCCGCCTCGATGGCGCTGTCGAGGCGGGTGCCGGCCCCGACGCGGGCCGCGCTGCTCCGGCCGGTATCCAGCAGCATCAGCAGCTGCCGGTTGCGCTCGGGGCGCCAGGTACGGACGAGGACGTCGGTGGCCCGGGCAGTGGCCCGCCAATCGATCGTGCGGATATCGTCGCCCGGCACATATTCGCGGAAGGAATCGAATTCGGTGCCCTGGCCGCGTAGATCCGCGAGGTTGCGTCCTTCCAGATGATGTAGTCGCTTGACCTTGCCCGCCAGTAACCGCTCGCTGCGGAAGGGCGGTAGTGCGCGGACCCGGGCGGGTACCGCCCGGCGGAACTGGTGGCCTGCCAGGCCGAGCGGGCCGAACAGGCGCACGGTCACCGGACCGGGGGGGGGGGGGGGGGGGGGGGGGGGGGGGGGGGGGGGGGGGGGGGGAA
>NZ_JARWPM010000318.1 GCF_029869215.1 Nocardia carnea | reverse complement strand
CCCGGGGTTGCGGAAGTCGAGTGTGCGCCGCAGCACCGTATCGGCCTCGAATTTCGATGCGCCGTAGGCGCCGACCGCGTAGTCGTGCTCGGCCGACTCCGGGACGGTGACCCGGTAGCCGGTGATATGGACCAGCCGGCGCGGTTCGGGCAGGGTCGCCGTCCAGTCCAGGATATGCAGAGCGCCGTCGATATTCACGGCCCGGGCCAGGGTGGGATCGGCGCCGAACGCGAACAGCGCCGCGCAGTTGTACACATCGCGGATTCCGGCGCGGTCGATCCGGCCGACGTCGCCCAGCCCGGGATCGGTGATATCGCAGTCGAGTACGGTCAGCCGCTCCCGCTCGGCGCCGTGCTCGTCGAGCCAGGAGGTGAGCCGTTCCCCGCTGCCGGGGCGCACGGCGGCGGCCACGGTATGGCCGTTGCGCAGGAGCCGGGCGACGAGTGCGCGACCGATGAATCCGGCGGCGCCGAAGACGAGGGAATCCGGGGAGTGGGTCATGGCGATTCCTAACTGGACTGGTCTACATATTTTGTGGGGACGTGAAAAGGCGTTCGAGTCGTGGCAGGTCAGAGCAGGGTCCGGGCGATGCGTGCCGCACGTTCGAGCGGCGCGCGGTCGCGCTGGGTCTGGGCGAGCAGCAGCGCGCCCTCGATCAGGGCCAGCAGTGAGACCGCAAGGTCCTCCGCATCGCGGTGGCCGGCGGTATGCAAGCTGATCCGTAACGCCTCGGTCCAGCGTTCGTAGACCCCGGCGCAGGCGCGCTGCACGATATCGTTCGTACCGGAGATCTCCAGGGCGACCGTGGCGACGGGGCAGCCGCATTCCCAGCCGGAGGCCTCGAGCCGGTCGCCGAGCAAGGTGATCAACTCGGTGACCGCGGTGGCGGGATCGGAGAGGTCGGCATCCGCGAGCGCGGCGTCGATCACGCCCGAGGTCTGCGTGATGGCGGCGGCGACGAGTTCGTCCTTGCCGCCGGGGAAATGGAAGTACAGCGAACCGCGCGGGGTCCCGCTGTCGGACAGGATCTGGTTGAGTCCGGTGCCGAAGTAGCCGCGGCGTTCGATGGACGCGCGGGTCGCCTCGATCATCCGCTGTCTGGTTTCGGCTCCTTTGGCACCCATGGCTGAAAAGTAGACCGGTCTGCATAAAATGTCAATCGTCCACTGCCGGCCGCATCGGTGCACCGGGTCCTGCGGGCGCCCGGTACCTGTTGTCAGTACCGGGGTCGCTTGGTCTTGTTGCGGTACATGGCAGTATCGGCGGCCTGCATCGCCTCGTCGATCTCGGCCGGCGCCTCCTCGAGATACACCGTGCCGATACTCGCGCCGATGGTGATCGTCCGGCCCCGGATATCCATCGGCGCGGTGAGTGATCGGTGCATATCGACACTGAGCGTGGACAATTCGCCCGTGCCGGTGCACCGCTCGAGCACCGCGATGAATTCGTCACCGCCCAGGCGGGCCGCCAGTCCGCCCGCCGCCGTGACGGTCTGCCGCAGGCGGGCGCCGACGATACGCAGCACCTCGTCGCCGACGGTGTGCCCCCAGCGATCGTTGACCTCTTTGAAACCGTCCAGATCCAGGTACGCCACCCCCACCGGGGGCACGGCCGCGGCCAGCCGCTGGAAGAAATGGCCGCGATTGGGCAGGCCGGTGAGTTCGTCGTGGTTGGCGTCGTACCACAGGCGGTCGGCCAGTTCCCGCCGTTCGGTGACATCCACGGCCACACCGATCAGGAATCGCACCTGCCCGCTGTGGTCGCGTACCGCCGACATCGACAGGTCGATCCCGGTGCGCGCCCCGTCGGGACGCAGATGGTCGAGCTCGAGGCGGAACCGGTCGATACCGCCCGCCAGCAGCTGGGTCATCTTGGTGTAGGCCGCACCGATATTGGCCTTGCCCACCAGGTCGGATACCGGGCGGCCGCGCATCTGCCCCACGTCGAGGCCGAGCATTTCCGCGAACGCGGTATTCGCTTCCAGCACTCGGCCGTGGGTGTCGACCGTCCCGATCCCCACCGAGGCGCCCGCGAACACCGCCGCGAACCGGGCCTCGGAGAGTTCGCGCCGCCGCTCGGACTCCTGCGCGGCCGATAGTGCCGCGGCCAGCACGGCCTCTTGCTCGGACAGCGATACCGAGCGCAGTGCCGCGGTGAAACCCGCGGCGAACTCGGCGGCGACCAGGACCGCACGCTCGGATACCGCGCCGGATTCGCGGGACGGCCCCTGCCCGGCCACGTACTCGGCGAGCGCACCGCAGATCACCGGGATCGTGCGCGCGACCACCCGCGGGTCGCGGTAGTTCGCCGCGACCAGCGCCTCGGCCGCACGGTGCGCGGACTCGGGCGGGATGCTCCCGCGCAGGGCGTCGAGGAGGTGTCCGGCCTGCACCGTCAGCAGGTCTTCGATCCGGTCGCGGGTGAGGGTCGGAGCCACCGTGCCGTCGAGCGCGTCGGCCCAGCCCACCGCGAGATCTCGTACCGCCACCGCGCGCCCCATCGCCGGACCCTCCGGGTCAGGAGCTCACCGCGACGCCGGCCAAGCCGAGTGACCGGCCCGGTTCCTCGTGCCGGTCGCGGTCGGATTCCGGCCGCCACAGGGGTAGTTCGACCACACCGGGTTCCACCAGTTCCCAGCCGTCGAACATCGCGGTGATCGCGGCGCGGGAGCGGAACTGGATCCCGACCTGGTTGCCCTCCCGCGACGAATGGTGCAGGGCTTCGGCATCGTCGGGGCGCAGCGCGGAGGTGAGATGCGAGATGGCGACATAACTGCCGGCGGCCACCGCCTCCCGGAGCGCCGCGACCTTCGCGGCCGGTAGATCGGCGTCGGCGAGCAGATGCAGTACGGCGATGAGCAGGATCCCCACCGGCTGCCCGAAATCGATCAGCCCGGTATCCCGTACCCGGGCCAGTAGTTCGGCCGGTTCGCGCAGGTCGGCTTCGAGGGCGCCGTACCGTTCGTCGCCCACCAGGATCGCTCGCGAATGCGCGACGGCGACGGGGTCGATATCCACGTACAGCACCCGCGCGCGCGGATCGCATTCGCGGACGATCTCGTGCACATTGCCGGCCGTGGGGATCCCGGACCCGATATCGAGGAACTGGCTGATACCCGCATCGATCAGGAATCGCACCGCCCGGCGCAGGAATGCGCGGTTGCTCAATGCCAGCCGGGGCAGATCCGGTACCAGCCGGCTACCGCGCTGCGCGGCGAGCCGGTCGACCTCGAAGTTGTGCGAACCACCCAGCAGCGCGTCGTACATCCGCGCCGGGCTCGGCTGCATCATGTCCACACCGTCGGGTGCCCATGCCGGCCTGTCCATCTCGTCCCCTCCTGCGCTCGATATCCGGACCCGGCCGGAATCGCCCGGCCGCGCGGATCGGAACCCCTGCGCTGCGCTACGGGCCGGCCGTGGAGCGGCGGCCCGGTGCCTCCGGGCGCGGTACCGCGTGGACCGGAAGGCACTGTGCGAATAATAGCCCGTGCGTCCCGGCGCCGGCCCGGGGCTCACACCGCTCGGGCCCGGCGGCCGGTCGCGGGCGAAAGCTGTTGTCAGGAAACCGGAGTGGGAACTTTCGCGGCGGTATTCCGGGTGTTCCGGGCGGCAGCGGCGGGTCCGTCGGTTTTCGCGCGGGTGAGCCCGGCGTAGGCCAGTACTGCCAGGGCAATCGCGCCGAGCATCAGAACGGCCATCGGGGTCGCCGTCGCCTCACCCCACAGGCCGACCAACGGCGATACCGCGGCGGCGAGGACGAACTGGAGGCAACCCAGGAAGGCCGACCCGGTGCCGGCGTGCTGATCGGTTTCCGCCAGGGCCAGGGTGGTGGCGTTGGAGAAGATGAAACCCATCGAACCCTGGAACCATGCGAACAGGATGAGCGTCGGCACCGTCGGCGTGCCGAGCAGTACCGCGACGAGCACCCCCGTGGTGGCGAGGGCGGCGCTGGTCAGCCCGATGGCAATCATCGTGCGGTAGGCGACCCGGCCCGCGAGCGCGGCCGAGACACTGCTGGTCGCCACGATGACGAGGGCATTGAGGCCGAACAGCAGCGAGTAGGTACCGGCCGACAGGCCCATCACGTCCTGCATCACGAACGGGGACGCCGAGATATAGGCGAACATCGCGGCGAACGAGAAACAGAAGGCGAGCAGGTAACCGGTGTAGTTGCGGTTCGCCAGCACCGCCCGCGCACTCCGCACGGTGGCCC
This sequence comes from Nocardia carnea, assembly GCF_029869215.1. Classification (GTDB taxonomy): domain Bacteria; phylum Actinomycetota; class Actinomycetes; order Mycobacteriales; family Mycobacteriaceae; genus Nocardia; species Nocardia carnea_B. The sequence continues at coordinate 8,979 of NZ_JARWPM010000318.1, read as the reverse complement.
CGAACCCGCCGCGGGTACGGGCGGACACGGGCAGTGATTCCTTCGCGAAGACCGCCGCGCCCAGGAACATGAGCAGCGTCAGTACCGCGAGGGCGGCGAAAACCATGCGCCATCCGGTGGCATTGATGATCGCGCCACCCGATACGGGCGCGACGACCGGGGCGATCACGCTGATCACCGTGACGACCCCGATCAGTTTCCCCGCCGCCGCGCCGCGGGCGGTATCGGAGATGATGGCCCGGGCCAGTACCACCCCGGCGGCCCCGCTGAGTCCCTGGACGAACCGGGCCACACCGAGGATTTCCACTGTGGGCGCGACGGCGCATCCGATACTGGCGACCAGGCAGACCAGCGACCCCGCGAGCAGCGGCCGCCGCCGGCCGAAGGTGTCGGAGAGGGGGCCGAGGAACAACTGGCCCAGGCCCAGGCCGAGCAGGAACGCGGTGAGGGTGAGCTGGATCCCGGACGCGCTCGCGCCGAGTTCGCCGGCCATCTCGGGGAAAGCTGGCAAATACATATCGGTGGCGAGCGGCGCGACCGCGGTGAGCAGGGCGAGCACGGCGATCAGCGCGGGACCGACCGAATGGTCGCGCGCGTCGGCGGTTTCTGGCATGGGCTTCTTCCTGGACGTGGAAAGAGAACCCGGCCAGAATAGTTATGAAAAAATATATATGTCAAACGATGCGATAGTCTGACGGGATGAACTCCGATCGTCGCACCCAGGGCGGCCGCGACCTGCCGACGGTCCTGCGTGACCTGGCCTGGACGGTGCATCGGCTCGTCCCGGAAGTCGCCGGCGTACCGCATCTGCCGACCACGGAACTCGCCGTGCTCAAACAGATCCTGGCCACCCCCGGGATCACCGTCACCGAACTGTCGAAACGGCTGGGTATGCGGCAGAGCAATGTCAGCGCCGCGGTACGGGGGCTGGTCGAACGGGGGCTGGTCGCGCGTTCGGCCGACCCCGTCGACCGCCGGGTGATCCGGCTCACGCCGACCGAGAAATCCTTCGGCGCCCGGCAGACGATCCACACGGTGTGGTCGGGCACCGTGGAACGGGCGATGGCCCGGCTCGGCGACGAGCAGGTCGCCGCGCTCCGATCGGCCGAGGATGCGCTCGAGGCGCTGGACCGCGTGCTGCGCGAGAGCCGCGACTCGTTGTGAGCCCCGCTGTCGCCGGGCGGGGCCTACTCGATACCCGGTACGACCCCGCGCGGCTGGATGAGCGGCAGATCGTTGTAGGTGGCGATGCCCGGCGGTGCCGCCACGACGGCCGGAATCGCGTTGATCACCGGCATGGCGGTCATGATGTGACCCAGCGTCATGAAATCGGCGATCGTCTCGGCCTGGAAATCGGGGGGCGGCAGGAAGCTCACCACATTCTTCACGGTCGGCCGGCCGTCCACCTGCAGCACCCAGCCGTCCTGATCGATCTTCCAGTCCGGCTCCAGCGTCCGGCCCTTGCGCCAGCGTACGGTCAGCTCGACGAGCGTGCGGCCGGCGACGAGACCTTTCCAGCTCGCGAATACCCCGGCCACGCAGCCGGCCGGGATCGTCCACGAGCCGAGATCCAGATCGGCTGTGGTTTGCGCGTATTCGGCATCGCAGCGCACCTCGTCGAGTTCGGCGCCCAGGGCGTCGGCGATCAACCGGACCGCTTCACCGAAGACCGCGGTTCCCTCGGCGGTCATATCCGAAAGGCCGGGGTGGTCGATCGGCTGCCCGAAGCCCACCGGGCGCTCGGTGGCGGGGGAGTCGTAGAAGGTGGTGTCCGCCGCCTCGGCGACGGTTACCTTGTCGACCCGGTCGCAGATACCCGCCGAGACGATGGCCAGCAGGTTGACGAACCCGGGGCTGATGCCCGAACCGAACATGGTGGAGCCGCCGCGCCGGCACGCCGCGAGCAGGCGGTCGCGTCCGGGGCCCTGGCGGTGGCCGGTGATGAACGACGCGGAGGACACCACGTCCACACCGGATTCCAGGATCCGGACCAGTTCGTCGACATCGATCCACATCGGGTTGTAGATCACGCAGTCCGGTTTCAGGGCGAGCAGCGCGTCGACATCATCGGTCGCGGTGATCCCGACCGGGTCGATTCCGCACAATTCGCCGATATCGCGGCCGACCTTGTCCGGTGACCACGCGTAGCAGCCGACGAGTTCCAGTGCCGGGTTCGCGACTACGGCGCGGACCGAGCTTTTTCCGACATTGCCGGTCGTCCACTGGACGACCCGATACCGACGATCCTGGGGCACGCGCTCAGCATAGGTCCGGTTTCCTCCGTCCGGAATGAATACTCTGATTTTCGAGAACAACATTCTCTACCTGTCGGGGGCTGGTGGGAGGTGACCGCTGCCGCGGGTGACGAGGCGGTGTGGCCGAACGGGTCGCGGCGACAGTTGGCGAGACGGGCGGTCGATCGGTCGCGGGGGCAGAGTGCGCAGAGAGGATGCGGTGTCGCACATCACAAGCAATTCCGTTCAGCCGCGATCCCGGCCGGAGCGGCGCGCGTCACATGTGCTCGGCTGCACGGGGCGCGGCCGCGTAATCCGGCGGCTGTGTCCCGGGACTCCGGACTTCGGCCGGTGTTTCGATTACGTTGCCCGGCAAGGAGCTTCGGGCCACTGGTCCACCGCCATCGGGTCTGGACGCCAGGGAGCGTGAAACGCCTGGATATGCGCCCGCGGGATGCCGATGATCCGTTCGGGTTCCGTCAACATGTGTTATCGCCAGGTCACGGCGCGGTAATATCGAATTGCTCGCCCATGTCTGTTCGGGCGGGTCCCGCCCGATCGAAGGTTGGTGAGACCATCCATGTCGGTATCGATGTTCGACGAAACCCTGCCACGTGGTGAACGAGACGGGGTCGGGCTGCGGGTCGGCGCGATCATCGATCGGGGCGGCGAGGTTCTCTTGCTGGAACTACCGAGTACCGGTCCGATTCGTCCCACCCGTAAGCTCCCCGGCGCGACGGTGGAACCGGGGGAATCGGTGGCCGGAGCGCTCATCCGCGGTGTGCGCGAGGAAACCGGGCTCACGGTCACCGATATCCGGCACCACGTCGGTGACTTCGACTATCTGTCGCCCGCCGGGAAACCGGTGCGGCGGCTGCATTTCGCGGTCGAAGTGGAATCGACGGGCCCGGTGGTGCTGAGTGCGCATGCCGGATATGTCTGGGCGCGGCTGGACGAGGAGGGGCTGCCCGTCACCTCGTCGATCCAGAAGATCCTGGACACCTACCGCGAACTCGTCTACCCCTGATCGACGCCACCGTCGCAGCTCCGGCGGCGGAGACGAATCCGCCGGCGCCGGGTCCGGCGCCGCTCGGCGTCGGCCCGGACGCGCTGATCGCGGCGGGTAGCACGGTTTCTCCGGCGGGCTGAGGCGGCGCACGCCGTCGAGGCCCCGGAGTCGGGGTGGACCGCCGGTGCCGGGCGCCGAACCGAATCGATCCCGGACCTTTCGGTAACGGGGCAGGGTCGATCCGACCCGCGCGACCCCGCCGGAGTGGAATGGTGGGTGGCGTACCGCAGCATTTCCGGTCTCAGCGATGCCGGGCCGGTATCGGTTCGTCCGGTGCGTTCGCGGCGGAAGTGGGTTGCGCGCCGTCTTCCGGGCCGTGATTGCCGTGCGCAATTCCGGGCCGGGCGGGTTCGCGCAGCCGGGTGCGCACCGCGCTCGCGGCACAGGCGATCACCGCGAGCGCGCCGAGCGCGGTCGGCCAGGTCAGTGCCTCGTTCAGCAGGAGTACCGCCCAGCAGAGTGTGAACACCGGCTGGATGAGCTGAACCTGGCTGACCCGCGTCATCGGACCGAGTGCCAAACCCCGGTACCAGGGCAGGAAGCCGAGGAACATACTCACCACCCCGAGGTAGGCGAAGGCGCTCCACTGGGCCGGTGATCCCGAGGGCGGCTGCTGAGCCACCGATACGGCCGTGAGTGCGGCCATCGCCGGCGCGGACAGGACCAAGGCCCAGGAAATGGTCTGCCACGCACCCAATTCGCGGGCGAGCAGGCCGCCCTCGGCGTACCCGGCCGCCGCCGCGAACACCGCGGCGAGCAGTAGCAGATCCGACCAGTGTGGTCCCGCGAAGCCGGTGCCGGTGAACGCGGCGAATCCCACCGCCGCTACGGTCCCGGCCAGGGCGGTGAACCAGAACGCGGGCGGCGGGCGTTCCCGTCCGCGCAGCGCCGCCAGTACGGCGGTGGCCGCCGGTAGCAGCGCGATGACGACCGCGCTGTGCCCGGCCGACGCCTCGGTGAGCGCGAACGATGTCAACAGGGGAAATCCCGCGACCACCCCACCCGCGACGATCCCCAGCCGCAGCCATTGGCCGCCGTGCGGCAGGCGCTGTTTCGTGAGCGCCAGGGCGAACGCCGCCAACAGGGTCGCGACGATCGCGCGCGCACCGGCGACGAACAGCGGCGAGAGACCGCCTCCGGCCATGGCGTATCTGGTGAGCGGAACCGTGAACGAGAACGCCAGAACGCCGAGCAGGCCCCAGACCGGCCCTGACGATAGCGGTGTGCCAGAGTTGGCGATAGCGCTACTATGTTTCCTCATGTCTGACGATAGCAGTTCACGGATCGCCGCGGACCTCCGTGGCTGGATCGCCACGGCCCCGCCGGGCGCGCGGCTGCCCTCCACCCGGAACCTGGTGACGCGTTACGCCGCCGGACCGGTCACCGTGCAGAAGGCGCTGCGCATGCTGACAACGCAGGGTCTGATCGAAACCCGGCCTGGCGTAGGCACTTTCGTCCGGTCCGCCCGCGCCGCCAAGCCGCACGACTACGGCTGGCAGACCGCGGCGCTGGGCGCACCGCCGCATCGCGCCGGTCGGTTGTTCACCGCACTCAGGACGGTTCCCAACGACCGGATCGCCCTGCACTCCGGATACCCGGACCGGGAGCTGCTTCCCGAACGCCTGGTCCGGGCCGCGTTCGCCCGGGCGGCGCGCGGGGACGCGACGGTGAACCGCCCGCCCAGCGCGGGCCTGCCGGATCTGCAGTCCTGGTTCGCGACGGAGCTGGCTGCGATCACCCCGGCCGGGGTGTCCCCACCGGCGCCGGGCGATGTGGTGGTATTCCCCGGTAGTCAGAGCGGGCTGAATACGATTTTTCAAGCACTGATCGGTGCGGGCCGTCCGCTACTCGTCGAATCCCCGACCTACTGGGGTGCGATCATGGCCGCCGAACGGGCGGGTGTGCGGATGGTGCCGGTGCCCAGCAGTACCCAGGGGCCGCACCCCGACGAGTTGGCGCGCGCTTTCGAGCAGACCGGCGCGCGGGCGTTCTACGCGCAGCCCCATTTCGCCAATCCCACAGGGGTGCAGTGGGAGTCGCGGCGTGCGGGTGAAGTACTCGAAGTGGTCCGGCGGTTCGGCGCGTTCCTGATCGAAGACGACTGGGCACACGATTTCGGGATCGACGCCGAGCCGGTGCCGCTGGCCACCCGGGACGACAACGGACATGTGGTCTACCTACGGTCGCTCACCAAGAGTGTTTCGCCGGCGGTGCGGATCGCCGCCGTGGTCGCGCGCGGTCCGGCCCGGGAGCGGATCCTGGCCGATGCCCAGGCGGAGGCGATGTATGTGAGCGGTCTGCTCCAGGCGGTGGCGCTCGATATCATCACCCACCCCGGTTGGCGCACCCATCTTCGCGGTCTCGGCCGGCAGCTGGCCACCCGCCGCGACCTGCTACTCACCGCCCTGCGTGACCACGTTCCCGCCGCACGACCGGAACTGGTTCCCCGCGGCGGGCTGCACCTCTGGGTGCGGTTCCCCGAACGTACCGATCTCGCCCGCCTCGTCGCCGATTGTGACGCGGCGGGTGTGATCGTCGCACCCGGCGACGAATGGTTCCCCGCCGAACCCACCGGCGCCTACCTGCGCCTCAACTTCTCCGGCCCGAATCCCGGGGCTTTCCCGGAGGGCGCTCGGCTCATCGGCCGCGCGCTCGCCGAGCAGTCCCGTTAGTCGCGCAGCGCGGATATCGGTCGCGAGAACAGGTCTCGCGAACGTCCCTTGGCTGCGGTCGCGGCGCACGTTCGGCTCCGTGCGCCCGGATCGCTCAGGCGTACCGGGCCAGCCGACGCGCCACATAGTGGCTGTCGCGTCCCACGCCGTGGAGGGTGCCGGAGAGGATGTTGCGCTGATACTCCAGGCCCAGGAACGCCAGTCCCGGGTGAACGGTGGACAGTCCGTTCCGATGCGGTGGGAAACCCGTCGCATCGGGCCTGCACAGGCCGCCCAGATGTGCCAGCGCGGGACGGTATCCGGTGGCCAGAACGACGGTGTCCACCTCGTCGCGGCGGCCGTCGGGCCAATGCAGTACCCGTCCCTCGCCCCGGGTGAACATCGGCCGGGCCTCTGGGTTGCCCAGCTTCAAGATGTCGCGGTAGCCCCCGGTGTCCACGATGGGGATCGTGCCGCTACGGAAGTATTGCCCGATCGGCAGTCGCGCAGCCAGGGATATGGCTCGCCAGAACTTCGAGTCGGCCGGAATCGGTTCGGTTGTCGCGTAACGCAGGGGTGTGCGATGCGCGAGGATCACCTGGGCCTCGGCGGCGAGTTCCGCGGCGATCTGGACGGCGGAGTTCCCGGATCCGACCACGACGACCCGCTGCCCGGCGAACGGTTGCGGGCGGCGGTACTCGGCGGCGTGCAGTACTGCGCCGGTGAAGGCGGACAGCCCCGCGATCTCCGGGCGATGGGGATTGGCGAACCCACCGGTCGCCGAGACCACCACGGGCGCGCCGAACTCGGATCCGCCGGCCGTGCGCACCAGAAACCGCCCGCCGTCCTTCGCGACGGTGGTGACCCGCTGCCCGGTGTGTATCTCGCCCCGCACTCCGGCCGCGCACCGCCGTAGATAGGCGGCGACCTCGTCGCGCGCCGGGTACCGGTGCGGATCACCCGGGAACGGCCTGCCGGGGAGTGCGTTCAGCTGCGCGGGAGTGAACAGCCGCAGGCTGTCGTAGTAGTACGGCCACGATCCCGCGGTATCCACACCGGCTTCGAGCACTACCGGACGGAAACCGTACTCGGAAAGGGCCAGTGCGGCAGCAATCCCGGCTTGGCCTGCGCCGATCACAATCGCTGGGGTATCCATAGCGTCAGCGATCGTGACATTTCGGACATTTGTCCGCCACCGATTTTCGGAGATGTCGGTTCGGGACGCTGCCCGGCCTTCCCGGCTCCCACATCGAGCCGGTGCCGGGTAGCTGTCGTGGGCTGCTCAACTCCTGGGGGATCCGGTGACCCGGAGCAGCTCGAGTTTGCTCGCGGCGTTGCTCGCTGCCGGGGCGGTGTAGGTCACGATCCGCAGATCCACACCCGGTACCAGCAGGACATCGCAGTCGACGAGGATATCGCCCACTTCCGGGTGGCGGATCGTCTTCCGCTCGCTCGCATGGGGAGTCGCCGCGGTACCGGTGGACCACAATGCATCGAAAGTGCCCGATTCCGAACGCAATTCACCGATGAGCCGGTTCAACCCCGGATCGGCCGGATAGCGGGACGCGGCATCTCGGAGGTCGGCGACGATGGCTGCGGCGAAGGTGTCGTCCCCGCGTTCGGAGTGCACCGATCGCACCGCGGTGTGTGCGGCCCCGGCGCGGAAGAGCGCGCGGGCGAGATTGCGGTCGTCCGGCGGAACACGCTCCGGGTCGCCGAAGAGGTTGGCCCACATACCGTTCCACCACACGAGTGTCCAGTCGGCGCCGAACACGCCGATCGGGGTATCGCCCAAGCGGGCGACGAGCCGCTGGACGCCCGGCGGAACATGGGTATCGATCGTCCCGTCCCGCGGCGGGAGCAGTCCCGCGGCGCGATAGAGCTGATCGCGCTCGGCCCGCGAGAGTTGCAGGGCCCGGGCGAGTGCTCCCACGACCTGTGCGGAGGGATTGCGGGCCCGGCCCTGTTCGAGCCGCAGCACATAGTCGACGGACAGACCGGCCAGCTGGGCGAGTTCCTCCCGCCGGAGCCCGGGCGCGCGCCGCCGGTGGCCGGGCGAGATCCCGGCGTCGGCAGGATCGAGCCGGTCACGCCAGGCGTGCAGAAGCCGGCCGAAGCCGCCGTCGGAGGTGCCCATGCGCATATTTTCGCTCGCCGGCGCCGCATCAGCCTGGGTACTACCGGTCCGTGGTCTGCGAAGGGCCCTGGTAGGTGCGCGGAACCGGCGGGAATCTGGGGGAGCGGGGCCGGCCGCGGCCCGGGGTGGAACCAGTGAGGAGCACGAATGCCGCATACTCTCGTCATGACCGGCGCCGGCCGGGGAATCGGCCGGGCCGCCGCCGCCGACATCCTGCGTGGTTCGACCGATATACATCTGGTCGTCGTGACCCGGGACGGCGCCGGGGTGGGGCTTCCGGAGCCGGCCGGCGCAGCCGCGGTGTCGTACTGCGCGGCGGACCTGGGTTCGCTCGACAGCGTGCGCCGCGCCGCCACCCGTATCGGCGAGCGGATCGATTCCGGCGAATTGCCACCGTTGCGCGGTTTTCTCGGCAACGCCGGAATCCAATACACGAACGCACTCACCGCCGGCCCCGAGGGTTTCGAGGCCACGTTCACCGTGAACGTGCTCGCGAACCATCTGTTCGTGCGGTTGCTCTGGGATCGTTTCCGGGCGCCGGCACGGATCGTCCTCACCACCAGCGACACCCATTTCGGCGATCTGCGGCACAACCTCGGAATGGTGCCCGGCCCGGTCTGGAACGCACCCGGTGTGCTCGCCCGGCCGGGTGCGTTCGCCACTCCGGGGGGGGGGGGGGGGGGGGCGGGCCCCCGGGCGCCCAGCAGCGACAGCGGGCGCGGGGCCGAATGTAGAGGGTAAATCAACCGGCCGCGCCCGCGGCGACGGTCTCCGTACCGATGCCAGGAATTTGCCCGGACCCGCCACCCGGCGCCGCCGCGGGGCTTGCCGCCTGATCCGCAGCGGTGCCGGCGTTCGCGGCGGAGGCAACCGCGTCACCCGTCTCGG
>NZ_JARWPM010000317.1 GCF_029869215.1 Nocardia carnea | reverse complement strand
CCCCCCCCCCCCTTGGGGCCCACGGGGGTTTCCCGGGGCCCCCTCTGCGCCCCAAAATAAAACACCGCCCAAAACCCCCCGCCGCGCCCCCCCGCCCCGGCCGGGGGGCCCGATCGCGTTTCAGAGGCTCGGCTGTCAATGCTGTGGCCACGGCCGAACGTAGTTCTCGACGCCAGGACACCTATGGGGTCGGCAACCCGGCTGCGGACTGGTCACGACCGACACTCCAACCACAGGCAGCCCTGGCTACACCAACGGCGAGCCTTGGGCGGGCCGGCCAAGGCTCCCGCCATGCCGGTGGGAGTCGGAGAACCGGTGTCCGGCTGTCTGCAAGCGCTGGTGCGGTCTGCTGGCCCCTTACCTCGGATACCGGTAAAGCCTGCTCATAGAGGAAGAGCCGGCTGCGTGACGCTGCCGGCCCTTCCTTGCTCTATGCCCGGTGCGAGTGATACTCGCTGCCGTTCATCCCGCGCGGTGGGCCCGGGATGAACGTGCCGGTTAGTTCGTGCGGATACGCAGGCCCGGGTTGTCGGCGAGCACCACGCTCACCGGCTGCGCGAACAACTGCGGGGCGTTACCGGTGAGCACGCCCAGGATGTTGGGGATTTCGCAGATCGGGTAATCGGCGACCGAGGAGGCGCTGGAGATACCCAGGGCCAGGCGGCCGGTGACGATCGGGCCGCCGCTGTCGCCCGGGAGGGCGCAGATATTGGCGGAGAAGCTCTGGGTGAGCTGCCGATCGCCGACCTGCACCGTCTGATCGACGGCGTTCACCACACCGCAGCTGAAGCCGGTACGCGAACCCGATTTGCAGACCGGAGCGCCGACCACGGGGGTGGCCACACCCTCGATCGGCACCGGCGCGGCGCCAGGCACCTTCACCTGATTGTTCTCGAAGCGGCCCGCGGCGCCGTCCTCGATATCGAGGATCGAGTAGTCCTGGTTGCCCAGTACCGACTTCTGGAAGGTCGCGATCTTCGGGCCGACCCGGTTGCCGCCGAGCGATTCGTGCACGGTGGAGGCGCCGACGTCATCCAAGTTCGGATTGCAGTGGCCGGCGGTGATGTTCACGACGTTGCCGGCCGGGCCGGTTCCGTTGAACCCGAACGAGCAGCGCAGCGAGCCCTCGCCGGCGACGGAGGCGAATCCGTCACCGCCGCCGATCGGTGCCGCGGCACTGCCCTCGGCGATATCCGCGGCCGGCAGCGTTTCCGCCGCGACCGGCGGGGCCATCACGATGACGCGGGCCGGGTCGATGAAATTGGGCATCGGCAGGCCGGCCTGGTCGACGCGGACCGCGATGCTGTTGTTCACGGTGTCGATGACGACGCCGCGCACCAGGGCGGAGACCGCTTCCGGCTGGCTGTCCAGCCAGCGCTCGAAGGCGCTCTTCTCGCCACGCAGGGTCTGTTCGCTCTTGGCGACATTGCGTACGACGAAACCGGTCGATTCCGCGGCGCCACGCGCTTCCTCGGCACCCGGTCCGGGTGCCAGGGCGACTACACCCTTGCCCTGTTCGTCGAGCCAGGCGCCCGCGAACACCTGCGGGAACTGGCGCTGCGCGGTGGTGGCGAACGCGGCCACCTGCTGGGCGGTATCGGCGCGCTGCAGATACTCCTCGGGAGAGATATGCAGATCGCGGTTCAGCGCGGCGACGAGATCGGCGGGCAGGCCGAGACCCGGGTCGGGGGCGGCGGACGCGACCGCCATGGGACCGAACAGCAGCACCGCCGCCGAGGCGGCCGCCGCGGCCCGGTAGGTGCGGGTTCTGGACGGCGCCGTTCGCCGTTTACCTATGCGTGGCATGAGCATGCGAAGACTATATCGGGCTCACCCGGCATTCGGCCTGGTTCGCACGCTGATACCGCTGCCCAGGCCGCCACCGGAGGTCGCGTTGATATCGGCGAGGATCGCCCGGATCGGAATACCGAGGGTAGCGGTGCCGCCGTACTGGGCCAGGGCGATATTGGCCTCACCGCAGTCGGGGGCCTCGGCGGCGTTCGAGCCGCTGGTGATGCCGAGGGCCAGGGTGCCGGTGACGATCGCGCCGCCGCTGTCGCCGCCCAGGGTGCAGGCGGTACTGGCGAAACCACGGATGGTCTTGGCTTCGCCCTCGGTGGTGAACAGCTGGGTCTCGACCCGGTCGGCGACGACGAAGCCGCAGGTGAAGGTCGAGGACTGGCCGGATTTGCAGACCGGCGCGCCGACCACGGGATCGGCGGTGCCGGTGATGTTCAGGGTGGTGCCGTTGGCGCCGCGCACCGACGGCTGGTCCATACCGGAGCCCACCGCCCGTTCGTTCAGCTGGATCACCGAGTAGTCGAGCGTGCTGGGACCGCCGAGTTCCGATTTCACGAAGGTTCCGAGTTCGGGACTGGCCGGGATATTGCGGACATTGGGGCTGTAGACGGCGGCGCGCTCATCGCCCTTGTCCAGGTTCGGATTGCAATGCCCCGCACTGATATTCAACGCGTTTCCGGCGGAATCGACACTGTTGAACCCGAACGAGCAGACATCGACACTGCGCAGTTCCGCATCGTCGAGCCGGCCGGGGGCGCTGATATAGGTATCGCCACCCATGGGACGGCGCTCGACCGGGCCGCCGCTGTTGGGTCCGAGAACCACCTTGATATTGGCGATCATCGTAGGGAGATTGAGCATATGCGCCAGCGGCGTGTTGGCGACATTCACGACCAGCTGGCTGTTGAGGAAGTCGATGGCGATCGAATTGATCACCTGCGAGATATCGCGCGGCTGCTCGGCGACCCACTGATTCAGTTGCGACAGCGAGGTTTCCAGCGCGGCGGCGGAGACCGGGGCCAGCCGGGTGTGGTAGCCGTCGGCAGTGGCGATCTGCGCGGCATCGGGGGAGGTGACGGCGACGAACGGTTTCCCGTCCGGGGTCATCCAGGCACCGGCGAAGACATCGGGACGTTCGGCGCGGAAATCGGCGGCGTAGTCCTGCAGTTGCTGGGCCCGCGCCGACCGGTCGAGATACTCGGTCGGGGTCATCTGCAGATCCCGGGACAGCGCTTGGACGAGTTCGGCCGGCAGGTCCTCGGCTCTGAGCTGTTCCGGTGCGGGTTCCGCGGTCGCCGGAACCGCACCGGACAGGGGAGTCAGGAGAACGGCCGAGCTGATGATGGCAGCTTTGACCGCGGCGCGACGCGCCACCGACTTGCGCATGGAGTCCCTTCGTCGGCACTGTGTGCCAGATTATCCATGGCCACGGGATTGAATCCGTTGGCGCACAGGTGTGGTCGAGCTGACCGGGCTGCCGGGGTGGCCGGAATAACACCGGTCAGGCGAACACTCTAAAGCACAAAACGCTATCTGGCTTCTTCTTGGCGGCCCTCTTGGGAACCGGTGTCCGGAAGATCCGGGTCTTCGGTGCGGAACGGATTCGGGAAGGGGAAGAAATCGAAACCGGGACGGCTGCGGGTGGTCGTGGTCTCGGTGGTCTCCGTGGGGTCGGTGAGAGTGGGTCCGCTCGGTTCCGTGCTGCTGGGCACGGAGGTTGTGGGTACGGGCGATTGCGTTGTGACGGTCACCGGGGGTGTGGTCGGCGCCGGCGGCGGTTCCGTGGTGGCGGTGGTCGGCTCCGGCACGTAGGTCGGTTCGGGGTCGTAGGTCGGCTCCGGTGCCGGCGGCGCGAGGGGCTGCGGTGCGGCGGGCGGTGGGGCGACCGGTGGCGCGGTGACCGATGGAGTGGGCGCGGGGCCGGGTTCGGCGGCGCCGGTGCGCAGCAGCGCCGTGACCCCCACCGCGCCGATCAACAGGCCGGCGAAGGCGGCGGCCGCGACCAGTATCGCCGTGCGGCGGCTGATCTTCGATGCCGTGGGCCGGGGTTTACCGGAAGGCCGGGGCGTTGCCGGTACGGGGGCGGGCGGGTTCGTGGGCGAGGGGAGCGGTTCGGCGGCCGGCAGGGCGCCCACCGCCGGGGAGACGCCCAGGCCGGCGGCGAGAACGCCGAGGCTGGGGCCGCCGTAGGTGGCTTCGGGGTCGGCGGCTGGGACGGCCGCGGAGTACGCCTCGGCGGGGGCGGCCCCGGAGTACGCCTCGGGCGTGGCCGGCGCGGGGTAGGTCGGGGTGGGCGTGACCGCGGAGTATGCCTTGGCCGGGGTGTCACCCGCGCCCAGCTTCGGCATGACGACGGTGTCGAGGAAGGAATTCTCGGCGGTGGTGGGATCGGGCGGGGTGGCGCCGGCCGGGGTCTCCAGGACCACGGCCAGTGCGGCGCGCCCGGCGCTCTCGGCGAAATACTGCCCGGCGTCGCCGGGGGCGTGGCGGGGTCGCGGGGGTAGCTCGTCTTCACCGATGAGGGCCACGGATTTCAAGCCCAGATAGTCCAGGGCGCCGCGCAGCGCGAAAACCTGGGTTGCCGGCCAGCCGCCGGGATGGGTGGCGTAGAACTCGGCCGGGCCGTTGAGGTGGTCGGCGGTCAGGTTGATCAGGCAGAACATGGCGGTGGCCAGCAGGTCTTCCCCGCGGTAGGCCTCGCCGTCGTCCACCGCGACCCCGGCCGGATCGCCTACGGCGGAGATGAAGCCGGTGATCGTCTGGGTATAGCCGGGCGGGGCCGTCGCGCCGCCGAGCGTCGCGTCGCCGTCCTCGGACATGTGCAGGATCGGTTCGCGGATGATGAAGTGCGGATCCCCGTCATCGCTGACCACCGCCGCGGTGCACGCGTGCTCGGCGATGTGCAGGCCCACCCCAGTGGCCATCCTCGGATCCTCGCTTCGACTTCCTCATCCAACAACGACGCTACGGGTTCGCGCAGGGTCGTCCGGCGCGGCGCGCGGCGACCGGGCGCGGAGCATTGACAATAGCTCCGATTCGGGTTCGGTAGGGATCCGGGAGTGGTGCGCGACGGCTGCCGGGGCGGGAATAGATCGCCGGCATACCTGGTTGAGCTGATCGACAATGTTGAGTGAGATCGGCTCAAGTTTGACTTGACGGCCCGCGTGGAGGCGGGCAGGATTGAGCCGACCACGCTCAGTATTGCTGGGACCGTGCTCTATGCCGTGCCTGGGGCTGGTCCGGCCGCCGGGTCCCTCCGGGGTCCGGCGCACAGGGGCGGACAGCCCGTACAGACACAAGCAGTCGAAAATGAGGAGGAACAAATGGCTCGTGCGGTCGGAATCGACCTCGGGACCACGAACTCGGTCGTCGCCGTTCTCGAAGGTGGTGAGCCGGTCGTCGTCGCCAACTCCGAGGGTTCGCGCACTACGCCCTCGATCGTCGCGTTCGCGAAGAACGGTGAGGTGCTGGTGGGTCAGCCCGCCAAGAACCAGGCCGTCACCAACGTCGACCGTACGATCCGCTCGGTCAAACGCCATATCGGCACCGACTGGACCGTCGAGATCGACGACAAGAAGTACACCTCGCAGGAGATCAGCGCGCGCACGCTGATGAAGCTGAAGCGCGACGCCGAGGCCTACCTGGGCGAGGAGATCACCGACGCGGTGATCACCGTCCCCGCCTACTTCGAGGACGCCCAGCGCCAGGCCACCAAGGAAGCCGGCCAGATCGCCGGCCTCAATGTGCTGCGTATCGTCAACGAGCCCACCGCCGCGGCCCTGGCCTACGGCCTGGACAAGGGCGACAAGGAACAGACCATCCTGGTCTTCGACCTCGGCGGCGGCACCTTCGACGTCTCGCTGCTGGAAATCGGCGAGGGCGTCGTCGAGGTCCGCGCCACCTCCGGTGACAACCACCTCGGTGGTGACGACTGGGACGAGCGGGTCGTGAAGTGGCTGGTCGACAAGTTCAAGTCCAGCTCGGGTATCGACCTGACCAAGGACAAGATGGCCATGCAGCGGCTGCGTGAGGCCGCCGAGAAGGCCAAGATCGAGCTGAGCTCCTCGCAGAGCACCTCGATCAACCTGCCCTACATCACCGTCGATGCGGAGAAGAACCCGCTGTTCCTCGACGAGCAGCTCACCCGCGCCGAATTCCAGAAGATCACCTCGGATCTGCTGGACCGCACCCGGGCGCCGTTCCAGTCCGTGGTCAAGGACGCCGGGATCAAGGTCTCCGATATCGACCACGTCGTGCTGGTCGGTGGCTCCACCCGGATGCCCGCGGTGACCGATCTGGTCCGCGAGCTGACCGGCGGCAAGGAGCCCAACAAGGGTGTGAACCCGGACGAGGTCGTCGCCGTGGGCGCCGCCCTGCAGGCCGGTGTGCTCAAGGGTGAGGTCAAGGACGTCCTGCTGCTCGATGTGACCCCGCTGTCGCTGGGTATCGAGACCAAGGGTGGCGTGATGACCAACCTCATCGAGCGCAACACCACCATCCCGACCAAGCGTTCGGAAACCTTCACCACGGCCAACGACAACCAGCCGTCGGTGCAGATCCAGGTGTTCCAGGGTGAGCGTGAGATCGCCGCGCACAACAAACTGCTCGGCTCCTTCGAGCTCACCGGTATCCCGCCGGCCCCGCGCGGTGTGCCGCAGATCGAGGTCACCTTCGATATCGACGCCAACGGCATCGTGCACGTGACCGCGAAGGACAAGGGCACCGGTAAGGAGAACACGATCAAGATCCAGGACGGCTCCGGCCTGTCCAAGGAGGAGATCGACCGGATGATCAAGGACGCCGAGGCGCACGCCGCCGAGGACAAGGCGCGTCGCGAGGAGGCGGAAACCCGCAACCAGGCCGAATCGCTGGTCCATCAGACCGAGAAGTTCATCGCCGACAACGAGGACAAGGTGCCGGCGGATGTGAAGTCCAAGGTCGAGGCCGCGATCGGTGAGGCCAAGGAGGCGCTGAAGGGCACCGACACCGCCGCGGTGAAGGCCGCGGTGGAGAAGCTGGCCACCGAATCGCAGGCGCTGGGTCAGGCGATCTACGAGGCCTCGGCCGCCGAGGGTGCGGCCGCGGGTGACGGTGCGGCGAGCGGTGCCGCCGGTGACGACCAAGTGGTCGACGCCGAGGTCGTGGACGAACCGGTCGACACGGAGAAGAAGTGACGAACGCGGGTAACAATTCCGAGGAACCGATCAGCTTCGTCGACAAGCGCAAGATCGATCCGGAAACCGGCGAGGTCAAGGAGCCGGGGGGGGGGGGGGGGGGGGGGGGGGGCCCCGGGGGGGGGGGGGGGGGCCGGGGGGGGGGCGGGGGCGGCGCCCCCCCCCCCCGCGGGGGGGGGGGGGGGGGGGGGGGGG
>NZ_JARWPM010000316.1 GCF_029869215.1 Nocardia carnea | reverse complement strand
CGCGGCGGGGGCGCCGCCCCCCCCCCCCCCCCCCCCCCCCCCCCCCCCCCCCCCCCCCCCCCCCCCCCCCCCCCCCCCCCCCCCCCCCCCCCCCCGGCGCGCCCCCGCCCCCCCCCCCCCCCCCCCCCCCCCCCCCGCGCCCCCGGGGCCCCCACCCCCCCGCGGCGCCGCAGGCGCCGCAAAAAAACACAGCCCCAAAAAAATTCAGTGCCCGCCGGCGCTGCCGGTGGTGCTCTTGGAGAGTTCCGATTCGTGGCGGGGGGCGTCGAGACCGGCGTCGACCGGGACCTGGACCAGGACGGTGCCGTTCTCCTTGAAGTTGAACGTGACGTCGTAGGTGAGGCCGGGGGTGATGTTCTGGGTCAGGCCGGTGATCTCGATCTGCGCGGTCGTGGTTTCGCCGCCTTCGGTACTGATCGTTTCGCCGGTTGTATGGGTTTCGGCACCGGCCGACGGAGTGGAGACGACGACCGTTTCGGCCGGGGCGATGGAAATCTTGTCGCCGTCGGCCGGGGTGATCTTCACCGTGCCGAGGTCGGTGGTGACGCTGGTGAGTTCGTCGGCGACCGTTTCGCCGGTGTTGATGATCGACAGCGCCAGTGCGGCCTGACCGCCGGTGGTGTTGTTGTGGGTGGCGCTGCCCGGATACACGAGGTGCACATTGCGCAGCGCGATCTCGCCCGCGTCGGCGCTGTTGCCGTTGATCGCGGCTACCTGATCGGCGGTCTGCGAGACCTGGCCGGCGCCGCAGCCGGACAGGATGAGGGCCGCTCCGGCGGCGAGCGCGGCGACCGGCACCAGGCGGCGGCGCCGCCGAGTCGAGGCGACCGGGTTCGCGGCAGTCACAGCAGTCAGGGCAGTCACGGGTTGTCCTCCATGTCCGAGTGGGCGCACTCCAACTAGGCACTGTAGTAGTCGCGTGGGGATGCCGGGCGCACCGGGCGGCGTCAGGGGGGATTGCGGGTCTGTGGGGTGTGATATGCCGCACGTCAAGGCGGCGAAGGTATCACCTGGGTGCCGGCCTGTGCGCACTTGTCCGGAGGTGGCCGGCCCAGCGGGTTGCCCGGCCGCGATCCGGTGTCCGTCACGTCCCGCTGACCGGTAACGATCCGGCCTACGCGTATCGTTTCGACGCGCCCGCGTGGCGTGGTCGCGCGGGGCTCGGGCAAGGGTGGCGCCGACACCCGTTCGGCCGCAACGTGATGCACACCAAACTGACCCTGTCAAGCCCCAGTACCTGGTCGTTGTGGCCCTGACCTGCGCAGTTGATCGCGCCGTTATCGAGTCGCGTGTTAAACTGTGAACATCGAAAGGGGCACGGGACACATGATTTTTAAGGTCGGAGATACCGTCGTTTATCCCCATCATGGGGCGGCTTTGATCGAAGCTATCGAGACCCGCACCATCAAGGGTGAGCAGAAAGAGTATCTGGTCCTGAAGGTCGCACAGGGTGACCTCACTGTTCGGGTTCCCGCGGAAAACGCGGAATACGTCGGCGTTCGCGATGTCGTGGGCCAGGAAGGCTTGGATCGGGTCTTCCAGGTGCTGCGTGCGCCACATACGGAGGAACCCACCAACTGGTCCCGCCGTTACAAGGCCAACCTCGAGAAGCTCGCCTCCGGCGATGTGAACAAGGTGGCCGAGGTCGTCCGCGACCTGTGGCGCCGGGAACAGGATCGTGGTCTGTCCGCGGGCGAGAAGCGGATGCTGGCCAAGGCTCGGCAGATCCTCGTCGGTGAGCTGGCGCTCGCCGAGGGGACCGATGACGGCAAGGCCGAGACGCTTCTCGACGAGGTTCTCGCCGCGGCGTCCTGACCGTGTACGAACCGGACGGTACCGGCCGTAGCGCCGGTCCTGTCGTCGCGTTGGTTCCTGCCGCCGGTCGTGGCGTGCGCTTGGGTGCAGATGCGCCCAAAGCGTTCGTCCCGGTCGGCGGCAAACCCATGCTCGGGCTCGCTGTCAGCGGCCTGATGGCTGCCGGGGTTGTCGACGAGATCATTGTGATGGTGCCCGCCCAACTCGTCGAGGCCACCGCAGCCCTGCTTCCCCCCGCAGCCCCGGCCCGGGTCGTGGCCGGGGGCGCCGAGCGTACGGATTCCGTCCGCGCCGGGCTCGCGGCCGCCGGGGAGGCCGCGTATTTCCTGGTGCACGATGCCGCGCGGGCGCTGACACCACCCACGTTGATCGCCCGGGTGGTGGGGGAACTGTTTGCCGGTGCGCCGGCCGTCGTACCCGCGCTGCCGGTGGTCGATACCGTGAAATCCGTCGATGCGGCCGGTGTCGTGACGGGTACTCCCGACCGTTCCGCGTTGCGCGCCGTTCAGACTCCGCAGGGCTTCTCTGCCGCGGTGCTGCGCCGCGCATACGATCATCCGGAAATCGCGACCGACGACGCCGGCCTGGTCGAACGGCTCGGTATCGGGGTCCGCACCATCCCCGGCGACCCGCTGGCATTCAAGATCACGACACCGCTCGACCTGCGCTTGGCCGAAGCTGTGCTCGACGGAGAACAGGTGGTCGGCCGGTGCTGAACATGCGGGTCGGGATCGGGACGGATGTGCATCCGATCGAACCGGGACGGCCCTGCTGGATGGCAGGGCTCCTGTTCGACGGGGAAGACGGTTGTGCGGGCCACTCCGACGGTGATGTGGCCGCCCATGCCCTGTGCGACGCTCTGCTGTCGGCCGCCGGCCTCGGCGATGTGGGGGCGGTATTCGGAACCGGCCGCCCGGAGTGGGCGGGTGTGTCCGGTGCAGCCATGCTGAAAGAAGTGCGGCGGCTGCTGGAAGCGGATGGGTACGCGGTGGTCAATGCCGCGGTCCAGGTCATCGGCAACCGCCCGCGGATGGGCCCGCGGCGTGCGGAGGCGCAGCAGCTGCTGAGCGATTTGCTCGGCGCGCCGGTATCGGTATCCGGCACCACCAGCGACGGCCTGGGGCTCACCGGCCGCGGGGAGGGTATTGCCGCGGTCGCCACGGCCCTGCTGCACTGTCCGGGGCGGCCGAGCGACCACCCCGGGGATCGGTAACCGGACGCGATCGGGGTCAGCGAAGCCGCCTCATCCAGCAATTGCCGGAGGCTTCCGGGCCTACCGTACGGATATGCCGCCGCCGATCGCTTCGGCAGCGGGACGGCCGCGCCGGCGGCGCGGAGCTCGCCGCCGTCCGGGCTCCGGTGTGATGATCGATGCCGAGGCATACGCCTCGACCGTCGCGCCGTGACGGTGCGGCCGAATGCCGGAGTTACCCCCGTAGCCGCTACCCTGCCCATATCCCCGCTGCACCACATCCGAGTGCAAACCACAAACGAAACTAGGATCGACTGCCGTGACGCTGCGCCTGTTCGACACCGAGCAACGGACCCTGCGTGATTTCACGCCGCTGGTACCCGGACGTGCCTCGGTGTACCTGTGTGGGGCGACAGTGCAGGGTCTGCCGCATATCGGTCATGTGCGCAGCGGGGTGGCGTTCGATATTCTGCGCCGCTGGCTGTCCGCGGGCGGTCTGGACGTGGCCTTCATCCGCAATGTCACCGATATCGAGGACAAGATCCTGGCCAAGGCGGCCGCGGCGGGCCGGCCGTGGTGGGAATGGGCGGCGACGCACGAGCGGGCGTTCGACCGGGCGTACCGGCAGCTCGGGGTTCTGCCACCATCGGCCGAGCCACGGGCCACCGGGCATATCACCCAGATGGTCGATTTGATGCAGCGGCTCATCGACCGCGGGCACGCCTATGCCTCCGAGGGCAATGTGTATTTCGATGTGCGCAGCTATCCGGACTACGGCCTTTTGTCCGGTCACCGCCTCGAGGACGTTCATCAAGGGGAAAGCGCCGGGCTCGGCAAACGCGACCCCCGCGATTTCACGTTGTGGAAGGCCGCGAAACCCGGCGAACCCACCTGGCCCTCGCCGTGGGGGCCGGGCCGGCCCGGCTGGCATCTGGAATGCTCGGCGATGGCCGAGTTCTATCTCGGCCCGGAATTCGATATCCATTGCGGGGGAATGGATCTGGTATTCCCGCATCATGAGAACGAAATCGCGCAGTCGAAGGCGGCCGGGCACGGTTTCGCGCAGTACTGGTTGCACAACGGCTGGGTGACCATGGGCGGCGAGAAGATGTCGAAATCGCTCGGCAATGTGCTGTCCATTCCGAACGTGCTGAAATCGGTGCGGGCCGTGGAATTGCGCTTCTACCTGGGCAGCGCGCACTACCGTTCGATGCTGGAATATTCCGATAAAGCGCTCGCCGATGCCGCGCAGTCGTATCAGCGGATCGAGGCGTTCGTGCAGCGGGTGGCCGAACGGGGTGGTGATATTCCGCTGGGTAAATGGACCGACGGTTTCGCCGCCGCCCTCGATGACGACCTCGGGGTCCCGAAGGCGCTCGCCGAAATCCACCACGCGGTGCACGAGGGCAACCGGGCGCTCGACGCCGGTGTCCTGGAAACCGCCCGCGAACACGCCGGTCAGGTGCGCGCCATGCTCGATGTGCTCGGCGTGGACCCGCTGGATCCGCACTGGCACAGCGGCGCCGATCATTCGGCGGCCGACGCTGCGCTCGATGTGCTGGTGGCGGCTGAACTGGAACGCCGCCAGCAGGCGCGCGCCGCGAAGGACTGGGCGACCGCCGATGCGGTTCGCGACCGGCTGCAGGCCGCCGGCATCGAAGTGACCGATACCCCCAACGGTGCCGAATGGTCGCTGGGCACACCTACCCCTGGAAAGGCGGGCTGATGGCCGGCAATTCACAACGTCGTGGTGCGATCCGCAAGGGCGGTACCAAGAAGGGGCAGGTCGTCGGTTCCGGCGGACAGCGCCGCCGTGGCCTGGAGGGGCGCGGGCCGACGCCGCCGGCGGAGGCGCGGACGAAACATCCGGCCGCACGGCGGGCCGCCGCGAAAGCGCGTGCCGCCCAGAGCGGTTCGCCGGGTCGCGGTGCACGCCCGGCCGGCCGGCACGGGGACGACGGGCCCGAGCTGGTACTCGGCCGCAACCCGGTGACCGAATGTCTGCGCGCCGGGGTTCCGGCGACAGCGTTGTACGTCGCGGTGGGCACCGAGAACGATGAGCGGCTCACCGAAAGTGTGCGGATCGCCGCCGATACCGGGATATCCATCCTCGAGGTGCCGCGCACCGATCTGGACCGGATGAGTTCCAACGGTTTACATCAGGGGATGGCGCTGCAGGTGCCGCCCTACCGGTACGCCCACCCCGACGATCTGCTCGCCCGGGCCCAGCAGTCGGCGGAGCCCGCGCTGCTGGTGGCCTTGGACAATATCTCCGATCCGCGCAACCTGGGCGCGGTGGTGCGTTCGGTGGCGGCCTTCGGCGGGCACGGGGTGGTGATCCCGCAGCGGCGCAGTGCCAGCGTCACCGCGGTGGCCTGGCGGACAAGTGCCGGTGCGGCGGCGCGGTTGCCGGTCGCGCGGGCCACCAATCTCACTCGCACTCTGAAGGATTGGGCCGCCAAGGGAGTGCAGGTCGTGGGCCTCGACGCCGGTGGCGATACCTCGCTCGACGATTTCGACGCCACCGGGCCGACGGTGATCGTGGTGGGTTCGGAGGGTAAGGGCCTGTCCCGGCTCGTCCGCGAAACCTGCGATGCGATCCTGAGCATCCCGATGGCGGGTCCGGTGGAATCGCTGAACGCCTCGGTGGCGGCGGGAGTGGTGCTGGCCGAGACCGCCCGGCAGCGCCGCGCCTGATCGGGGACGAAAGCGCTGCCGCCCTGACCGGCGGCTGCGTGATGGCCTTGCCTGGTCGTCTCGGCCCCGGAGGTGCGCCGCGCGGGACACGCGGTCAGCGGCCGGTTCTGGGGCGATTGTGCCGCGCGCGGACCGCAAAAGCGGCTCGGCACCGTAGAATTCGATGCGTGGTGATACCCAGCGCGCCCATCGGTAAGCCGGTCGAGCATCCCTATGCGACGGTGGTGCTGCTTCTCGGTGCGGTCAGTCTGTTCTGTTTCGGGCTCTCCGGGCCGGTGGCATGGGCGATGGGGAAGCGCGCGCTGGACCAGATCGACGAGTCCGGCGGCGCGTACAGCGGCCGGACCCAGGTGGTGGTGGGGTTCACGCTGGGTGTTATCGGCACCATCCTGATGGTGCTGATGGCGTTGCTGTTCGTCCTGGTCCTGATCAGCGGCGGGTGACCGCGATCAGTCCAGGCTCTGCTGCCCGGACCACTTCCCGGGCTCCCAGCTCGGCCATTCCTCGCTGATCGACCCCGACCAGTTCGGCTGGCGGCGCTCCCGGAACGCCGCCATCGCCTCCCCCGCGTCGCGGCTCTGCGCGATGTGCTCGTTCAGATCGGCCTCCAACTGCCCGACGATCCCCGGCTCCAGGCCGATACCCTCCCAGAGCAGCCGTTTCGACAGCGCCGCGCTGAGCGGGGCCGAGCCGTTGGCGATATCGTGGGCGACCGCCATCGCGGTGGGCAGCACCTCCGCAGCCGGCAGGCAGGCATTGGCCAGGCCCATGGCCTTGGCTTCGTCACCGTCGAAGGTACGGCCGGTGAGCAGGATATCGGCGGCGTTGGCCAGGCCCGCCAGCCGCGAGAGCGTCCAGTGCGCGTACCCGTCGGCGAGTACACCGCGCCGTACCTGGCTCAACGCGTACACCGCGTCGTCGGCCAGGTACCGCAGATCGCATTGCAGGGCGAGCGCCAGACCCGCGCCCACCGCATGCCCGTTGACCGCCGCGATCACCGGTTTCCGGATCCGGAACGGCGGCGGATCGACCGCCGCGCTCACCTCGCCCACCCGGTCCGACAGGTCGGCGCCGGCGCAGAAGGCGGGCGGCGTCCCGGTGATGACGACGACGCGAATGGCGTCCTCGGCGTCGCACCGTTTCAATGCCGCGCCCAACGCCTCGGTCATCGAGGGGTTGAACGCATTCTGCTTCGCCGGCCGATTCAACGTGAGGACGGCGATGCCCGCTGCGACATCGACGAGCAATTCCGAACTCATGCCGGGCAGTTTATTGGTCAGCTGCCCCGCGCGGGGTGCCGGGCTGTATTTATGGCGCCGCCTTCGGTGCCGCCGGTTCGGGGCCCCCAAAGTCTCGTTCTTTTCTCTGCCGCTCCTCCGCTTCGCTCCCCCGCTCTGTCGCTCCAGAACGAGACGGGCCCCGAACCACACGGGTGGACGACATGTGGGTAGCGGATCCGCGCGTGCTCCCGGCATGCGACACAACATCCCATGACAGCGCTGGGTTCAGCGAGGCACTCGGAGCACCCCGAAGCGAACGCGACCACGGCAGTGCCGAGTCTCGCGATGTCCTCGAGAGTCCCCGCAACCCTGGAACGGACGCCACCACGGTGGTGCCGAGCCTGCGGGGACGTGCGGGTTCGCATAACCCCGGAACCGAAGGCGACCACGGCGGTGCCGAGTCGTACGAGGCCCCGAGCGGTTCGCCTAACCCCGGAACCGGACGTGACCATAGCGGTGCCGAGTCTTACGAGGCCCTTGGAGGGTTCGGCCCGTCCCTGCTGTCAGCGCTCGATGCGACGCGGCGCAGCCGCGAGTGTCGAGTGCTGACAGCAGGGACCTAGGGGGCCGAACCCCGCGCGGCCGCCGCGCCGCCCACGCGACAACACCGCCCCGGGTTTGGGCTGACGCGGACAGGGGTCCCCACCCCGGCATGGCGGCTCCGGGGCGGGGGGGGGGCGGGGTGGGGCGCGACCGCAGGGGCCCGGCCGGTGTCCAGGTGGCTATCGAGCGCGGCCATGGTGTCGTTGGCCTCGGCATACAGGGCTTCGAGCCGGTCGTGGTGGTCGGCGCAGGCAGACGAGTC
>NZ_JARWPM010000315.1 GCF_029869215.1 Nocardia carnea | reverse complement strand
GAGCTACCGCAACGAAACCGGAGTGCACACCGCCGAGGTACAGGGCACCCAACCGAGCCCGATCACCACCACCTGCGAGATCCGCCGCCTGCGCCCAGAACACCACTAGCAGCAGCACGAGGCCAACCAAGCCCCCCCGCGCCCCCCCCCGCGGGGGGGGCCCCGCCGCCCCCCCCCCCCCGGGGGCCGCCGAGGATCACTTCTGATCGTCGGACTGGCGGAACGCGCGGGTGGCGTCGCCGGCCGGGTCGGAACCCTGCTCCCCGCCGAACGGCTGGGCCTGCTGGCCCGGCTGCTGCGCCTGCGGCTGCCCGTAACCCGGCTGCTGCGGCTGACCGTAGGGCGACTGCTGCTGCTGGCCACCGGCATACGGCGACTGCTGCTGCCCGTAACCCGGCTGCTGCTGCGCCTGCTGCTGGCCGTAGCCCGGCTGCTGCCCGTAACCCGGCTGGCCCTGCTGGCCGTAGCCCGGCTGCGACTGCTGGCCGCTGCTGTACTGCTGCTGACCGTAGCCCGGCTGCTGCTGGCCGTAGCCCTGCTGCTGGCTCTGGTACTGCTGCTGGCCGTAGTTCTGCTGCTGGCCGCCCGGGAAACCGGCCGGCGCGGCCGGACGCGCGGCCGGCGCGGACAG
Source organism: Nocardia carnea (assembly GCF_029869215.1). GTDB lineage: Bacteria > Actinomycetota > Actinomycetes > Mycobacteriales > Mycobacteriaceae > Nocardia > Nocardia carnea_B. Next base: position 10,464 of record NZ_JARWPM010000315.1, on the reverse strand, counting down.
GATGCCCGTATCGAACAGCACCACCGCGATCGCGAGACCGGCCTGGACCAGCGCGAGGAACAGGATCAGGTACAGCCCGGCCTCGGCCGCCGCACCCTCCGGCAGGTTGATCCACTGGAACAGGATCGTGAACAGCGTGCCGGTGGCGATCGCCGCCGAGACCCCGACCCAGTTCTGCTTCGGCAGCAGCGACAGACCCGCGAGCAGGCCGGCGATCAGGAGCAGCCCGCCGATCGTGGCTTCCTGGGACTCGAAGAGATTCATGCTGGTGTCCGCCGATGCGGGCAGGTCCAGATCACTGCTGGCACCCATATAGGGCAGGAAGCCGAGCAGGAAAGCGAGCACGCCCACGGCAGCCGCGCCGATGGTCAGGAAGAACGGCAGTCCTTTCCCGCCGGCCCCAGCGGCACTCGCACCACCGGCCGCCTGCTGCTGGCCGGGATTGGGCGGAACGGAGGGCGGAACGGGTGCGTTGTACCCGGAGCCCCCGGTCGGGTATGACATGTCGTCATCTCCTAGGTCGAGTCATACGTACTTGACGGCTGAATGCCCTTTGAACGCTACTGCACACACGCAGATAGGTCACCACCGAAGGATTCAGCTGTGGATAACCGGTAGGGCCCGCGCCATCGGCAGTGGCGGCGGAAACACGGAGGCCGCCCGCGACGTACGCGGACGGCCTCCGTGAGATTCACCGGACGAGCGGATCAGGCGCTGACCGCGGCCTTCTCCAGGATCTCGCGTGCCAATGCGGCGGTTTCGGACGGCGTCTTGCCGACCTTCACGCCCGCGGCCTCCAGCGCGTCCTTCTTCGCCTGGGCGGTGCCCGACGAACCGGAGACGATGGCACCCGCGTGGCCCATGGTCTTACCCTCGGGGGCGGTGAAGCCGGCGACGTAGCCGACGACCGGCTTGGTGACGTTGGCCTGGATGTAGGCCGCGGCACGCTCTTCGGCGTCGCCGCCGATCTCGCCGATCATCACGATCAGCTTGGTCTCGGGATCCTTCTCGAACGCTTCGATGGCGTCGATATGGGTGGTGCCGATGACCGGGTCGCCGCCGATGCCGATGGAGGTCGAGAAACCGAAATCGCGCAGCTCGTACATCATCTGGTAGGTCAGGGTGCCGGACTTGGAGACCAGTCCGATCGGGCCCTTGCCGGTGATGTTGGCCGGGGTGATGCCGACCAGCGATTCACCGGGGGTGATGATGCCGGGGCAGTTGGGGCCGATGATCCGGGTCTTGGCACCCTTCTCCACGTTGTAGGCCCACGCGTACGCGGTGTCCTGCACCGGGATGCCCTCGGTGATCACCACGAGCAGCGGGATCTCCGCGTCGATGGCCTCGATGATGGCGTCCTTGGAGAACTTCGGCGGGACGAACGCGATGGAGACGTCGGCGCCGGTCTTCTCCATGGCCTCGGCCACGGTGGCGAACACGGGCAGTTCGACCGCGTTGCCGTCCTTGTCGGTGTGGGAGACGGTGGTGCCCGCTTTACGCGCGTTCACACCGCCGACGACCTGGGTACCGGCCTTCAGCATCAGCGCGGTGTGCTTGGTGCCCTCGCCGCCGGTGATGCCCTGGACGATGACCTTCGAATCCTTGTTGAGGAAGATAGACATAGTTCTGTGTGTCCTTTGACTGGGCGGTCGACTCAGCGGGCCGCGAGTTCGGCGGCCTTGTCGGCGCCTTCGTCCATGGTCTGCGCCAGCGTCACCAGCGGGTGCGCGGCTTCGGCGAGGATCTTGCGACCCTCTTCCACCCGGTTTCCGTCCAGGCGGACCACCAGCGGTTTGTTCGCCTCGTCGCCCAGGATCTCCAGCGCCTTCACGATGCCGTTGGCCACGGCGTCGCACGCGGTGATACCACCGAAGACGTTCACGAAAACGCTCTTCACCTGAGCATCGTTGAGGATGACGTCCAGGCCGTTGGCCATCACCTCGGCGGAGGCGCCGCCACCGATATCGAGGAAGTTGGCCGGCTTCACACCGTTGTGCTTCTCACCGGCGTAGGCGACGACGTCCAGGGTGGACATGACCAGGCCGGCGCCGTTGCCGATGATGCCGACCTCACCGTCGAGCTTGACGTAGTTGAGGTCGTTCTCCTTGGCCTTGAGCTCCAGCGGATCGGTCGCGTCCTTGTCCGCGAACGCCGCATGGTCGGCGTGCCGGAAGTCGGCGTTCTCGTCCAGGGTGACCTTGCCGTCGAGCGCCAGGATCTCGTCCTGCGGGGTGCGCACCAGCGGGTTGACCTCGACCAGGGTGGCGTCTTCGGCGACGAAGACCTCCCACAGCTTCTGGATGGTCACCGCGGCGGCGTCGAGTACCTCGGCGGGCAGGTGGCCCTGTTCGGCGATCGAGCGGGCGAACGCCAGATCGACACCCTTGACCGCGTCGACCGGCACCTTGGCCAGGCGGTCGGGTTTGGTGGCGGCGACCTCTTCGATCTCCATACCGCCCTCGACCGAGCACATCGCCAGGTAGGTGCGGTTGGCGCGATCGAGCAGGAAGGAGATGTAGTACTCCTCGGCGATATCCTTCGCCTCGGCCACCAGGATCTTCTTGGTGATATGTCCCTTGATGTCGAGCCCGAGGATGTTGTTCGCGTGGGTCAGCGCGTCCTCCGGGGTGGCCGCGTACTTCACGCCACCGGCCTTACCGCGGCCGCCGACCTTCACCTGGGATTTGATCATCACCGGTTTGCCGATTTCCGCGGCGATGGCGCGGGCGTCCTCGGCAGTGTCGGTCACGCGGCCTTCCGACGAAGGCACCCCGTGCTTTACGAAGAGCTCCTTCGCCTGATATTCGAAGAGATCCATGTATTCACCGTCTCGTCTGCGTTGCTATGACAACGTCTTTGTTGGCGGCCCGACGTCGGTAGCGGGTCGCTCGGACTCTAACCACTCATAAGGACGGCCGATCGGGCACGTTCATCCTAAGTGGCACAGGTCACGAGCCCACCTGCGGGGAGGTCAAACCCGCAGGCCATGGCTACCGGCGAGTAGCTTTCACAGCGGCCGCAGACGGTGCGGCGGATACGGGCACCAAGACCCGCGGGCGCGGCGTCCCGCATCACCGCGAACACATTCCGGTTGTGAGCCACCACAACAACGAATAGTGATCAATGTCACAGTAACGTTTGAAAACGTCCTACCGCTTGCCGCGTCGCAATCGTTTCGTTACCGTCGAACGGTCGATGTCACAGCCCGATCACGAGCGTTATCGGGCGTGGTTGCTTGGCATCCGGTAATCGCGCGAGTAGAGATCTCCGTGATGGTGCTCCCCGCGAGCAGGTTGAGAGAGGACGGCAGCTTGACGCAGCACACCGCTCCGCAGTCGCAGAGCCGTTCGGTACCAGAGTTCCCGGCGCCGTGCTGCACAACGGCCGCCCCGGCGGGCGGGGTATCCGAAGGGATGCGGATCCGCCGATGAACCACCACGGAACCCTGAACGCCCAGCCCAACGGTCAGCGGCGCCGGCATCGCGGCAGCGGCGCCCCGGCCGCCGAAGGGCCCCAGCCGTTCAACGCCTTCGGCGCCCCCGGTGACAGCCGGTCCCGTCGCCGCCCCCTGAGCACCGCCGCGGCCTCAGCGGCGGCCGACTCCCAGCGCAGCGCGGCCGACGATTTCTGGGCCACCAATCAGAGCTGGGCGGAAAGCAGCGACGGCTTCGGCCGCAACGCCGCGGAGCCGCAGACCACCGCCTGGTCCGATACGCAGACCACCGCTTGGCCCGGCCCGGAGCCCGCCGCTCGGCCGGAGCCCCAGCCCGGTACCTGGTCCCAGCCGCAGTCCGGCTGGTCCGAACCGCAGGCGGACAACTGGTCCGGTGGCGACTGGCACGGCGAAGAAGGCTGGAACCGCAGCGATAAACCCGCGTGGCACAGCGATCCGAACTGGAACACCCATCAGAGCTGGTCCGAAGTCCAGCACTGGGACGAGGATCCGGCCCCGCGCGACCGTGCCGAAACCGGCACCCGTGGCCGGCCCACCACGATCGCCGAGGCACTCGCGAACGAGCCCGCCGAACCCGAGGACGAACCCCGGGCCGGCCGGTCGCGCGGCGCACACCGGGTCGCCGCTCCGCCGTCCGCGCTCAAGGGCCGGGCCGCGGTGGTCGCGGTCGCGGCCGGTGCCGTTGTCGCGGCCGGGCAGTGCGCCACCGCCGCACCGGGCGAGGAGAAGACGAAGCAGGCCACCGACTACGAGGCCGCGGGTTCGGTCCACGAAATCGCCGCCCAGTCGATGGCCACCGAGAATCCGGCGACTGCCGCGGACTCGCATTCACCGCAGATGCTCGCCGCCGGCGCTCCGCTCGATACCAGCCGCTTCGGCGAAATGCTGGCCAACGGTGCCGAATTCGCGAAAGATCTGGCCGCGGCCGAAGAGGCCAAGTACCGGCCGCTGTTCGCCCATTTCACCGCCGCCGGATCCTTCACGTCCGGATTCGGTGCCCGCTGGGGTGTTCAGCATCTGGGCGTCGATATCGCCGCCCCGATCGGCACCCCGATCTATGCGGTGGCCGATGGTGAGGTCATCGACGCCGGGCCGGCCGCGGGTTTCGGTATGTGGGTCCGGCTGCTGCACGCCGACGGCACCATCACCGTCTACGGCCATGTCGATACCACCACGGTGTCGGTCGGTGACTATGTGCTCGCGGGCGATCAGATCGCCACGATGGGCAATCGCGGTTTCTCCACGGGCCCGCATGTTCATTTCGAGGTGTGGCTCAACGGGAGCGACAAGATCGACCCGATCCCCTGGCTCGCCACCCGCGGTATCAGCCTCACCGGCAACAACGACTGACCCTGCCGCAACGAGCACAACCGGCCCGGCCGTTGGTGGGAACAACCCCGCCCGATCGGCTGCCGGCACCGCCCACACGCGGTGCGAGTCCCGGCAACCCCACAAGCGCACCGGTGAACCCACGCGCCGCTCAGGGCAGGCGCCGGCGGCGATCAGGGCGCCGCGGTGACGGCCAGGCCGATCAGTGCCACTACCTTGGCCACCTCCAGGCCGATGTACCAGTAGTGTGCCGTCGACCGCGGGAGTTGCTCGCCCGCGAGCACCCGGTCGGACCGGCGCGACAGCGGCGGGCGCACCACCGCGACCTGAACGAGCAGGATCAGTACGGCGAGCCCCAGCCACACCCAGACACCGCCCGCCGGGCCCAGCACCACCGCAGCCGGTAGCAACACCGCGGCCAGCACCGATTCCACCGTGTTCAGCGCCCGGAACACCAGCCGGCCGATCCCCAGCCCGAGTTCGGTTGTCACCCCGGGCGCGCGGAACTTCAGCGGCGCCTCCAGAAACGAAATCGCCAGCACCATACCGAGCCAGAGCATCGGCAGGAACCACATCAGATGCTGCGCAACAGACTCCATGACCGGAATCTACCGCCCGGCCCGGGCCTCAGAGCTTGGTCAGGGTCTGACTGAACTTGGGGATCAGCCGGATCTTGCCGTTACTGCCGAAATCGATGGTCACGCTGGCCATATCGCCGGCTCCGTCGGCCGCGACCACCCGGCCCAGCCCGTACTTGTCGTCGCTGACCCGATCACCGACCGCCAGCACCAGCCCGACATTGTTACGCGCCACCCGGCGACCGGGCCGCTCGTCGCGCAACCCGCGCCGCGATTCGCGGGACTGTGGCCAGCCGCCGGTCCAGTCGTCGCCGTCGGCTTCCGCGGCCCGCCGGCGACCGAATTGCGCCGGCGCGGCAGAACGGCTCGGTTCCAGCCGCTGCCAATCGATCAGGTGGTCCGGAACTTCCTGCAGGAATCGGGATTCCGGATTGAAAACCGGCTGCCCCCAGGCGGAACGCACAACAGCGCGGGTCAGATACAGGCGGCGGCGGGCGCGGGTGATCCCGACGTAGGCCAGTCGCCGCTCCTCGGCGAGTTCGGCCGGATCGCCCAGCGCCCGCAGATGCGGGAACTGCCCGTCTTCCCAACCGGTGACGAAAACAACCGGGAATTCGAGTCCCTTCGCGGTGTGCAGGGTCATCATGGTCACCATGCCCGACCCCTCGTCGGGTATCTGGTCGGTATCGGCCACCAGCGATACCCGTTCCAGGAACGCGGCCAGCGACCCGGGTTCGGGTTCGCCTTCCCCCGCTTCCGGCACCAGCCCCTCGGCCCGCGCCGCTTCGACGGCATTACGTGCCTCGGAGCTGAACTCGCGAGCCACGCTGACCAGTTCGTTGAGGTTGTCCAGCCGGGCGCCGTCCTGCGGATCGTCGGAGGCCTCGAGTTCCGCCCGGTAGCCGGTGCGATCCAGGACGGCCTCGACCACCGCGCCCACATCGGGGAAATCGAGTTCGTCCATTTCGCCCGCGGCCCGGATCTGCTCGAGCAATGCGAGGAATCCCGCGATGGCATTGCGGGCGCGGGTGTTCAGCAGCGCCACCTCCCCGGCGGCGGCGTCGCGCAGGGCCTCGGCAAAACCGATACCGCGCTGTTCGGCATGCACCGCGACACAGGCCTCGGCGCGGTCACCGATCCCGCGGCGCGGGGTGTTGAGGATACGGCGCAGGCTCACCGCATCATCGGGATTCTCGAGGACCCGCAGATAGGCGACGATATCGCGGACTTCTTTGCGCTCGTAGAACCGGACGCCGCCGACCACCTTGTACGGCAGGCCCATCCGGATGAAGATCTCTTCCAGCGCACGCGAATTGTTGTTGGTGCGGTAGAACACGGCGATATCGGAATAGCCCACCTCACCCGCGTCGACCAGCCGATCGATCTCGCGGGCGACGAACGCGGCCTCGTCGTGCTCGTTGTCGGCCACATAGCCGGTGATCAGCTCGCCTTCCCCGGCATCGGTCCACAGGCGCTTGTCGCGGCGGTTGGTGTTGCGGGCGATCACCGCGTTGGCGGCGGTCAGGATGTTCTGGGTGGAGCGGTAGTTCTGCTCCAGCAGGATGGTCTCGGCGTCGGGAAAATCGCGTTCGAATTCCTCGATATTGCGGATGGTGGCGCCGCGGAACGCGTAGATGGACTGGTCGGCGTCGCCGACCACGCAGAGTTCACTCGGCGGTACGGCCCGTGGGTCCGGGACGTCGGTCTCGGATTCGCCGGCCGCCGCCGCGCCGGCCGCGGTATCGGCGGCTTCGCTCGCGGCCGCCGGGTCGGCGGCACCGTGCCCCACCAGCTCACGCACCAGCACGTACTGGGCGTGGTTGGTGTCCTGGTATTCGTCGACCAGCACATGCCGGAAGCGGCGGCGGTAGTACTCGGCGATCTCTGGATGCTGCTGCAGCAGACCGACGGTTTCCCCGATGAGATCGTCGAAATCCAGCGCGTTCGCCGCACGCAGCCGCCGCTGGTACTCGGCGTAGACGCGGGCCACGATCCGGGGCAGTTCGGCATCCTCGAATTCGGCGTCCGAACTCGCTTTCTCCGGGCCGATCAACTCGTTCTTCAGGTTCGAGATGGCGGTGGCCAGCAGCCGCGGCGAGAACTTCTTCGGATCGAGCTCGAAGTCGCGGCCGATCATGGTGAGCAACCGCCGCGAATCGTCGGCGTCGTAGATGGAGAAGTTCGAGTTCAGTCCGGGCAACAGCGCCGCCTGGGTGCGCAGGATCCGGACGCAGCTGGAATGGAAGGTCGATACCCACATACTCGCGGCCCGCGGACCGACCAGCTCGATCACCCGCTCCCGCATCTCGGCCGCGGCCTTGTTGGTGAAGGTGATGGCCAGCACCTGGCCGGGCGTGACCCCACGCGCGGCCAGCAGGTAGGCGATCCGGCGAGTGAGCACAGCGGTCTTACCCGACCCGGCCCCTGCCACAATCAACAGTGGCGACCCGGTGTGCAGAACGGCGGCACGCTGCTGCGGATTGAGCCCTTCCAGCAACTGCGCGGCGTCCGCGGACCGGCGCTGCGCGGCATCGGCGCGCTGCTGCACCTGCTCGGCCTGCACCCGCCGCTGCAGAGCCGCCAGACCGCCTTCCCGGCTTCCCGGGGAAGCGGATACGGATGGCCGCCGCTGCGTACCCAGCTCCTCCAAGCCGGGTAGCGATGGGGGCAGCGCATCCCGGGCACGGTCGTCCGAACGGCCGGCGCCGGGGAGCCGATCGCGGGAGGTATGCGAATCCGAGCGAGGTGTTGACGCGGTCGTGTCCATCGTGTGTTCACGCTACCGCCACCGCCCGACGCAATCGAACACTCGGACGAAAAAACCACCGGCCGCCATACGAGGGGGTTCACCACCGGTGCGAGGACTCCACTTTGCAGACCATCGGACCCGTGGCAAACTGGCAGCATGGTTTGCCCTTTTGTGAAACAACCGCTCCGGCCGGGCACGCAGCGGGATCACAGCCCGGGCACCTGAGGCCGGAAGGGGCAGGTAGGGGGTATCGGGACTACCAGACCCACCGGGTCTGTTTCACGGTGAAGGAACTCTGGAGCGGTAACGCGAAGCGGTGCGACGGCGATCCAGGTTCTGACACGAGGAGATGAAAGATGAGCACACCCGCCACGGCGACCGGGTCGACGACCGGCTCGGAATCGGAGCTCCCTCGGACCGAAGCCGAGATCGAGAAGCTTCGTAAGGAAATCGACCAGCTCGACGCGCAGATCCTGGAGGCGATCAAACGCCGCACCGAGATCTCCCGGGTCATCGGCCGCACCCGGATGGCTTCCGGCGGCACCCGGCTGGTGCACAGCCGCGAGATGAAGGTGCTGGAACGCTTCAGCGAACTCGGCCAGGAAGGCCATACGCTGGCGATGCTGCTGCTGCGGCTCGGTCGCGGCCGCCTCGGCCGGTAGGCCACCGGAAACCATACGCGGCGGCCCGCAGACCGCCGCACTCCCGCGAACCGCCCCGGGTGACCACGCCCCGGGGCGGTCGTACGTCGGGCTCAGGTCATCGCGATGTACTTCGTGGACAGATACTCCTCGATCCCCTCGGTGCCGCCCTCCCGGCCGAATCCGGAGGCCTTGACACCGCCGAAGGGGGCGGCGGGATCGGAGATCACGCCCCGGTTCACCCCCACCATGCCGCTCTCCAGCCCCTCCGCGACCCGCAGCGCACGATCGAGGTCGCGCGTGTAGATATAGCTGACCAGCCCGTATTCGGTGTCGTTGGCGGCAGCCAGGCCTTCTTCCTCGGTATCGAAGGCGATGATCGGGGCCACCGGGCCGAAGACTTCTTCGCGCAGGATCCGCGCGCCGGCGGGGATATCGGTGAGGATGGTCGCCGGGTAGAACCAGCCGGGCCCGCCGGGCGCCTTGCCGCCCAGGCGCACGGTGGCGCCGGCGGAAACAGCATCGTCGACCAGCTCGGACACCGTGGTGAGCTGCTCCTCGTTGATCAGCGGGCCCAGGGTGGTGCCGGAGTCTGTACCGGGGCCCATCCGGACCTGATCGTTCATCGCCGCGACGAATTTGTCGGTGAACTCGGCCAGCACCCCGCGCTGGACGTGAAAGCGGTTCGCCGCGGTACACGCCTCCCCGCCGTTGCGCAGTTTCGCCAGCATCGCACCCTGCACCGCGGCATCGATATCGGCGTCGTCGAACACCACGAACGGCGCGTTCCCGCCGAGCTCCATCGAGGTACGCAGCAGACCGTGCGCCGATTTCTCGACCAGCGAGCGGCCCACCTCGGTGGAACCGGTGAAGGTGAGTTTGCGCAGCCGCGGGTCGTCGAGCAGCGGCTGGGTCACCGCGCCGGAACGGCGGGAAGTGATCACCGACAGCACCCCGTCGGGCAGCCCCGCCTCGGCACACAGTTTCGCCAGCAGCAGCATGGTGAGCGGCGTGGCCGAGGCCGGTTTCACGATCATGGTGCAGCCCGCGGCGAGGGCGGGGCCGATCTTGCGGGTGCCCATGGCGAGCGGGAAATTCCACGGGGTGATGGCCAGGCACGGACCGACGGGTTGTTTGTGCACCAGGATCCGGCCGGTGCCGGACGGGGCGTGCAGATAGCGGCCGCTGATCCGCGCGGCCTCCTCGCTGAACCAGCGGAAGAACTCGGCACCGTAGCGCACCTCGTTACGGCTCTCCGGCAGCGCCTTGCCCATCTCCAGGGTCATCAGCAGCGCGAAGTCCTCCGCCTGAGCGGTGATCCGCTCGAACACCGCCCGCAGGATCTCGCCCCGCTCCCGCGCCGGGGTCGCCGCCCAGTCCGCCTGGGCGGCCGCGGCCGCGTCCAGGGCGCGCACGGCGTCCTCCGGCGTGGCGTCTGCAACCTCCGCGATCACCTCACCGTCGGCCGGGTTGTGCACCGCGAAGGTGCCGCCACCGGAGGCATCGACGGGACCGCCGATCCACAACTGCTTCGGTACGGAATCGAGTACTTCGGTTTCTGAGGCCATAATCCTCAGCGTAGGCCGTGAATCCCCCGATATCGCTAGCTCTCGAGGACAGTATCGACGGGGGGGGGGGCCGCCGCGCGGGGGGGGGGGGGGGCCGCCGAAAAATATAAATAAAACGCAGAGGGGGGGGTGGCGCGGCCGGGGG
>NZ_JARWPM010000314.1 GCF_029869215.1 Nocardia carnea | reverse complement strand
CGGCGCCGCGGCGGCGCCCCCCCGGCCCGGGGGGGGGGGGGGGGGCGGGGCGGCGCGCCCCCCCCCCCCCCCCCCCCCCCCCCCCCGGCCGAACGCGAGTACATGCGGGCCATGGCGGATCTGGCGGGCGACGACGGGCCGGTCGCGACCGCGGCGGTGGCGGCGGAACTGGGACGTAAACCGGCATCGCTCTCCCCGGCCCGCGACGGACTGATCAAGAAGGGCCTGATCTATTCGGCCGAACGCGGAACCATCGGTTTCACGGTCCCGCATTTCGGTCGTTACCTGCGCAGTGTGACGACATGAACGCTTCACCGCCGATCTATCCCGCTATCTACTTGCATTACTAGAGTCGGGAAGACTTTCCTACCGGCCGAGATTGTGCCGGTCACACACTTCGCCGGGTGGCGCCCTCACCAACGGGCGATCCGCGCCAACACGACCGGCGTCGTGACACTTGCCGGGCCCGGACGCTTCGGAACGACGCTACAGCAGTATTTCTATGCCTAGACATACTGCTAGATATCGGTAGAAAAGCCGATTGATCCAGTTTCCGGACGGGTGCGCGAGCCGATCGACCGGACGTGCACCGATCGGGAGTTATACCAATTTCTACCTCCCCAGCTAGAGAGAGGAATACACTCCTGTCGAGGCTCGAGCGCTTTCTTCCGGCCTCTAGCGGAAACCGTAGACACACCGGCCGGAGCATCGCTCCACCTCCCCTACCCGGCTTGCACCCACTGTTCACAGTTGTGCACATCGGCTCCCAACCGCAACCCGATCTTGATCATCCGACGAGCCTGAATCGGGATTTTGCCGTACTGTGTTGTAGATCACCTTGTGTGGTCGGTCACAAGCTACGCCGGATGGCCAGTGCAGCCCACGCGGCGTCACATCACCGCGACCGGTGAGCAAATCAGGAGGTATCCATGACACGTAGCGACTTCGCGGAACTCCGGTACGCCGTAAACCAGCTCCGCCAGTCCATCGGCGTACTGCGCTCCCATTACGGGGACGCGGGCACCGTCCGCCGGCTGGAAAACGACCTGGAACGGCTCTGCATCGATGCCGACGAGTTCGAGCAGAGCCCGCCGCCACGGGTGGCCGGACGCGCCCAGGAGCCCATCTACGTACCCGACAGCAAATCCGACGAGTCGGCATGGATGGGCGCCCAGGACGAGGGGCTCGGCTTCCACTCGCGGCCGCGCACCCAGTAGCCCCACCGCGTTCACCGCCGGATAACTGAACCTCCCGCCCCGGGCCCACACCCGGGGCGCCGAGAGCGGCCGGTCGCCGGAGAGGCGGCCGGCCGTTCGTGTTTGCGGTGTATTCACCCGACAAGATCGTCAGTAAATGTGGCGCAAATCACCCCGGCCGAGCGCCCACGAGATTGCCCCGACCCCGCTCGACCGATAGCAACCCTGCCGTATGGTGCTCAGCATCACATTCGATCGCGGAGGTCTGCCGGCCTTCCGCACCGCCGATCAGTGAGGCATCGACCAGTGAGTGCCGCGACAACCACAGCCGCTCCCGACAAGGGAACAGGTGTATTCAGCAAGACCCGGGCCCGGATCAACGCCCGCACCCTACGCACGGATCGGTGGTGGCTACCTCCCCTGATCACCGTCGTCGGGCTGGCCGCGTTCGTCGTCTACGCGACCATCAGATCGTTCGTCCGGACCGCCTACTGGGTGCCCGATTACCACTATCTGACGCCGTTCTACTCACCCTGCCTGAGTACATCGTGCGTCGCGGGCTCGAGCCATTTCGGCACCCCGTTCGGCGATCTCCCGATGTTCATCCCGCTGGGTTTCCTGGTGCTGCCGTTCCTGCTCGGGTTCCGGCTCACCTGCTACTACTACCGCAAGGCGTACTACCGGTCGGTGTGGTTCTCGCCCCCGGCCTGCGCGGTGGCCGAACCCCACGCGAAGTACACCGGTGAGACCCGGCTGCCGCTGATCATCCAGAACGCGCACCGCTACTTCTTCTATGTCGCGGTACTCATCTCGGTGATCAACACCTACGACGCCATCGGCGCCTTCCACGGGAAATCGGGCGGCTTCGGGATGGGGCTGGGCAGCCTGATCCTCACCGGGAACGTGATCCTGTTGTGGGCCTATACGCTGTCCTGCCATTCCTGCCGGCATATCGCGGGCGGGCGGCTCAAACATTTCTCCGCCCACCCGGTGCGCTACTGGTTCTGGACCCAGGTCTCCAAGCTCAACACCAGGCATATGCAGCTGGCCTGGACCACGCTCGGCACCCTCGTGCTCACCGACTTCTACGTGATGCTGGTGGCGAGCGGCACGATTTCGGATCTTCGCATCATCGACTGAGGAGTTTGGACGGCTATGCCCGAAGTGGAACGGCACAACTACGACGTGGTCGTGATCGGTGCCGGAGGTGCCGGACTACGCGCTGTGATCGAGGCCCGCGAACACGGCCTCTCGGTGGCGGTCGTATGCAAATCCTTGTTCGGCAAGGCACATACCGTGATGGCCGAGGGTGGCTGCGCGGCCGCCATGGGCAACGCGAACGAGAAGGACAGCTGGCAGACCCATTTCCGCGACACCATGCGTGGCGGGAAATTCCTGAACAACTGGCGCATGGCCGAACTGCACGCGCTAGAGGCGCCCGACCGGGTCTGGGAACTGGAAACCTATGGCGCCCTGTTCGACAGGACCCCCGACGGCCGGATCAGCCAGCGCAACTTCGGTGGACACACCTATCCCCGGCTGGCCCATGTGGGCGACCGGACCGGTCTCGAACTGATCCGGACGATGCAGCAGAAGATCGTTTCGCTGCAGCAGGAGGATTACGCCGAAACCGGTGACTACGAAGCCCGGATCAAGGTCTTCGCCGAATGCACGATCACCGATCTGCTGAAGGACGGCGACCGGATCAGCGGCGCGTTCGGATACTGGCGCGAGTCCGGCCGATTCATCCTGTTCGAAACCCCGGCGGTGGTGCTCGCGACCGGCGGGATCGGCAAATCGTACAAGGTCACCTCGAACTCCTGGGAGTACACCGGTGACGGGCACGCGCTCGCCCTGCGGGCCGGGGCCCGGCTGATCAATATGGAATTCCTGCAGTTCCATCCCACCGGGATGGTCTGGCCGCCGAGCGTGAAGGGCATTCTGGTCACCGAGGGGGTGCGCGGAGACGGCGGGGTACTGAAGAACACCGAGGGCAAACGCTTCATGTTCGATTACATCCCCGCGGTGTTCAAGGGCCAGTACGCCGAAAGCGAGGAAGAAGCCGACCAATGGCTGCGGGACAACGATTCCGCCCGCCGGACGCCCGACCTGCTCCCTCGTGACGAGGTGGCGCGGGCGATCAACGAAGAGGTCAAGGCCGGGCGTGGCACCCCGCACGGCGGCGTCTACCTCGATATCGCCTCCCGGCTGTCCCCCGACGAGATCACCCGGCGGCTGCCGTCCATGCATCACCAATTCAAGGAACTGGCGGATGTGGATATCACCAAGGAGCCCATGGAGGTAGGCCCGACCTGCCACTACGTCATGGGCGGTATCGAGGTCGACCCGGATACCGGGGCGGCGCATGTTCCCGGCCTGTTCGCCGCCGGGGAATGCTCCGGAGGTATGCACGGCTCCAACCGGCTCGGCGGTAACTCACTGTCCGACCTGCTGGTTTTCGGCCGGCGGGCCGGGCTCGGCGCGGCCGAGTACGTCCGGAAACTGGACCAGCGGCCGGTGGTCTCGCAAACCGATATCGCCGCCGCGGCCGAGGTGGCTCTCGCGCCGTTCGATCCGCCGGAGGGCGGTTCGGGCGAGAACCCCTACACCCTGCACACGGATCTGCAGCAGACCATGAACGATCTGGTCGGCATCATCCGCAAAGAGCACGAGGTGCGCGAGGCGATCACCCGGCTCGAGGCGCTGCGCGAACGGTTCGCGCACGTCACCATCGAAGGGCACCGCCAGTTCAACCCGGGCTGGCATCTCGCCCTGGATATGCGCAATATGCTGCTGGTGAGCCAGTGCGTGGCGCAGGCGGCGCTGTTGCGCACCGAAAGCCGCGGCGGGCATACCCGTGACGACCATCCGGGGATGGACCCGCAATGGCGTAACAAGCTGCTGGTCTGCGCTGTCGAGGGCGAGCCCGGCGCAACCGGCGTACCCGATGTCTCGGTCACCGTGCAGGAGCAAACGCCGATGCGACCCGAACTGCTGGCGCTTTTCGACTTCGGTGAGCTGGAGAAGTACTACACCCCGGCCGAACTCGCCGGGCATCCGGCGGCCGCCGGCGGTTCGGCGGACCACGACGACCGCGCATCGAATTCCGAGGAGGCGTGAGGCGATGAGTTACGACGCCCAGTTCCGCGTATGGCGCGGCGATTCCGAAACCGGGGAGCTACAGGATTTCACGGTGCCGGTGAACGAGGGCGAGGTGGTTCTCGACATCATTCACCGGCTGCAGGCCACCCAGGCACCGGACCTGGCGGTCCGGTGGAACTGTAAGGCAGGCAAATGCGGATCGTGTTCGGCGGAGGTGAACGGGCGACCGCGCCTGCTGTGCATGACACGGATGTCCACGTTCACTCCCGAAGACGTCGTCACAGTGACACCGCTGCGGACCTTTCCGGTGATCCGCGATCTCGTGACCGATGTGTCCTACAACTACGAAAAAGCCCGGGAGATACCGTCTTTCACGCCGCCGCCCGATCTGAAACCGGGCGAGTACCGGATGAAGCAGGTCGACGTCGAACGTTCGCAGGAATTCCGCAAATGCATCGAATGTTTCCTGTGCCAGAACACCTGCCATGTGGTGCGTGACCACGACGAGAACAAGGAAGCCTTCGCCGGGCCGCGGTACCTGATGCGTATCGCGGAACTGGAGATGCATCCGCTGGATGTGGCCGATCGCCGCGACGAGGCCCAGGAGCAGCACGGGCTCGGCTACTGCAATATCACCAAATGCTGTACCGAGGTGTGCCCGGAGCACATCAAGATCACCGACAATGCGCTGATCCCGATGAAGGAACGGGTCGCCGACCGCAAGTACGACCCGATCGTCTGGCTCGGCAACAAACTCTTCCGGCGCTGAACACCCGCCACGGGTGTGGTCAGAGCATCGCGACCACACCCGTGGCGACCAGCGCCACGAGCACGCCGACGAACAGCGCCGAAAGCACCGAGCCGGTAGTTACGAACACCCCCACCGCGGCCGCCGCAAAGAGCAGGCCGACGATCAGCCACGCCACGCCGTCGCCGGGCCCCAATTTGCGGAGCCGGGGATGAGAATTCTTGATCCCTCGGTCCACATATTGTTGTCTACCCGTTACCCGACCGGACAAACCCCGCGTTGACCAGGTTGTATCGGTAGAGCCGAGGCGCCGCGCAACATCACGGACGGTCGAATTCGCCGTCCCGCACACCGGCCGTGAACGCCGCCCATTCGCCCGGGGTGAACACCAGTACCGGGCCGTCGGGGTCCTTTCCGTCGCGCATTCCGACATGACCGTCGGCGAGCATCGCGATCTCGACGCTGTGCGAGCCGGGCGCACCCTCCGGTGGGCTGCTCACCCACTCGGCGCCGGAAAGATCCACGTTCGAACCGTTATCGATGCTCATTCGGGGTTCTCCTCCATCAACCGCGATACTTCTGCCGGGAACGCCAGGGGAAGCCGGCGTCGTGCGCGATGCTACGCGCTCGGCCGGGGTCCCCGGACCCGATATCGGTCCGCCGGCTCCCGGCGAACTCGATGCGGCAAAAATGCCGAATATCACCCGATTCGGGCGGTTCTCGGCCTATGGTGAGCTGTTGGTCGTATGTGCACACCCGGAAACCCACCGCGGGCAACAGGAGTCGCCGCGGGTCCACAAGGAGGTCGTGTGTGATGCGGTTGAATATGAGTACCCAGATCCCCACGCTGCTCGACTGCTGGGACGATCCGGGCGCGATGACACCCGAACAAGCGCATTCGGCGATGCAACTGCACCTGGACTGCACGGTCGATATGTGCCGGGTACGCCGCCGTGCCCGGGCCACTCTCGTGGATTCCGGCCGCTGCGTACTGGACAATCGGGCGCTGCAATAGCAACGCCGGCACTTCAGCGGCGGCTGTGATCGGTGATGGGTGCGCGCGGACCGAACCGGGGCTTGCGGGCCTGACCACTGATTTCCAGCAGCCTGATCGTCCGGTAGCGATGCGGCCGGACGGGTTCGAGGTATTCCACCATCTCCGCGTCGTCGATATCCCGGCCGAGCAGGGTCCAGCCCACCAGCGACGCGAGGTGGAAATCGCCCACCGACAACGCGTCGGCGTCCCCGAACGCGCGCTGCGCCGTCTCCGCGGCCGTCCATTCCCCTATACCCGGGATGGTGCGTAATCTGCGTGCCGCCTCGACCGGCGGCAGATCCGCGGTGCGTTCCAGCGAATCCGCCACCCGCGCGGCCCGCACGATGGTCTGCGACCGCTGCGGCCCCACATTGGCACGGTGATAGCTCCACGAGGGGATGCGCGCCCAGGTCGCGGCATCCGGGGGCACCCGCATACCCGCCGGCGCCGGCCCCGGCGGCGGTTCGCCGAAACGGTGCACCAGCGTCCGCCACGCGGCGTGGGACGACACGATGGTGACCTTCTGCTCCAGGATGGCGGGGACCAGCGCCTCGAACACACGACCCGTGCGCAGCATCCGTAAACCGGGATTGCGCTGGTGAGTGGCGGCGATCGTAGGGTGGATCGCCACGAAATCGTCCACTTTCTCGTCCAGGCAGAACATCCGGTCGAGCTGGTCGAGGAATTCCGCGGCGCCCGCGCCCCAGGCGTCCGCGGTGATCGTGCGGGAGTCGGTCTGGCTCAGCCGGTAGGTGACCGGCCCGCTCCGCATCCGGGAGACCCGCCAGTGCGCACCGTCGCCTTCGATCCGATGGCAGGGATCGGCGGGGCCGCGGCGCAGGGGCGCCAGGCTGTGCGCGAGATCGATGGGGCCGTCGGCGGTCAGTACACGGGTGAGCCGGGCGGGCACTGGGGGCGGGTCGGCGGATCGAAGGGGCACCACGCCATTGTGCCCGCCCCGGCACTACGCCATCGTGTCGGCGCGGTAACAGAGCGGATTTGCGAGACGATAGGAATCGAGTTGAGCAAATCAGTGGCTGTTGCCGTCACCGGAGGTTTTCATGATCACCAACGCGCTCAATTTCCTGCTCGATATCTGGGGTGCCGTTTTCGCCGGCAGCTCCGGATACGAGATCCAGCCGGGCACCTTACCGTCCGGCAGCTGAGTCTCGCGGCGGGCGGCCGCACGGCCGTCCGCTCGTACCGGCCCGCACTTCGCGGCCGGTGAATTCACCACTGACCCAGCAGTATTTGTGCCAGGTGCCGCCCGCGGCCCGCAGCGAGCTGAGCGGCTTGGGTACGGCAGGAGAAGCCGTCGGCCAGGAAAACCGCGTCCTCGGGGGCGTTCGCCAAGGCGGGCAGCAAACCATTGTTCGCGACGGCGACCGATACGTCGTAGTGTCCGCGCTGCATCCCGAAATTACCGGCCAGGCCGCAACATCCGGTGATTTCGGTAACCCGCACGCCCATCATGGCAAATATCCGGCGATCGGCTTCGAAGCCCAATACCGAATGGTGATGACAATGCGGTTGCACCACTATCGACCGGCCGGGGTAGCGCGGCGGGTGCCAATCCGGCTGTGCCAGCAGGAATTCGGCGAGGGTGCGCACCCCGTCCGCGACCGGGCGCGCGCGTGGATCCTCGGGCAGCAGCTCGGGCAGGTCGGCACGCAGGGCGGCCGTACACGACGGTTCCAGTCCGATCACCGTGCCTCCGGCGCGGATATGCGGGTCGAGGTGGTCGAGCGACCGGCGTAGCCGGGCGCGCGCACCGTCCAGTTGCCCGGTGCTGATCCAGGTGAGCCCGCAGCACACCTGGCGGTCCGGTAGCACCACCCGGTACCCGAGCGAGTTCAGCAGCGTCACGGCCCCTTGCGCGATCTCGGGGTCGAAGGCATTGGTGAAGGTGTCCACCCAGAGCATCACCGTCTGCGCGGAACCGTTCTTGACCTGCTGTTTCTTCGATTCGTCGCGCCATATCCGGCGGAACGGGCGGGCGGCCAGCTCCGGGACCGCGCGCCGCGGATCTGCCCCGGCCGCGCGCAGGCCCAGCCGCCGCAACGGGCCGCTGCGCGCTCCCGCGTTGACCAGGCGTGGTATCCGGCTCGCGACGGCGAGCCAGCGCGGGAGCATACCCAGGGAGTAGTGGTCGCGCGGGCGCGGCCGGCGGCGGTAGCGGCGGTACAGGGTTTCGGACTTGTAGGTCGCCATATCGACACCCGCCGGACAGTCACTGCCGCAGGCCCGGCAGGAAAGGCACAGGTCCAGCGATTCGGCCACCGCGGGGGCGGACCAGTCGAGTTCGCCGCGCACCACCTCCTGCAGCACCCGGGCCCGGCCCCGGGTGGTGTCCTTCTCGTCGGCCGTCGCGAGATACGACGGGCACATGAAACCGCCGGTGGCCCGGGTATCGGCGCGGCATTTGCCCACGCCGACGCAGCGGTGCACCGCGGTGGACAGGTCGCCGCCGTCCCGGTCGAAGGCGAAGCCACCGGCCGGGAGCACCGGCCCGAGCCCGCGCAACCGGAGATCGGCGTCGAGCGGGCGGGGCGCGACCAGGACCCCTGGATTGAGGACTCCAGCGGGGTCGAACAGCGCCTTGAATCCGGCGAACACCGCGCGGACCTGGGGTGAATACATGATTTCCAGCAATTCCGAGCGCGCTCTGCCGTCGCCGTGTTCGCCGCTGAGGGAACCGCCGTACCGCACCACCAGATGGGCCGCGTCGGTCAGGAACGCGCGGAACCGGTCGGCAGCGTCGCCGATGGGCAGATCGAGGCGCACATGCATGCACCCGTCGCCGATATGCCCGTACAGCAGCCCGTCGAGTTTGTATTCACCCAGCAATTCCTCGAAATCGCGCAGATAGGGGCCCAGCCGCGCGGGCGGCACCGCGGCGTCCTCCCAGCCGGGCCAGGCGGGTTGCCCGTCACGCGTTCGCCCGGCCAATCCGGCGCCGTCGGCACGGATCCGCCACAGCGCGGCGGCGGCCCCCGGATCGGCGATGATGCGGGTATCGAGGGCGCCCGACACCCGGCGCAGTTCTTCGGCGGCGGCCTGCGCCGCGGCCGGGGTCGCATCGGCCAGTTCGACGAACAGCCAGCCGTTACCGCGCGGCAGATCGGGCACCTGCCGGCCGTGCGCGCGCACCATCTCGACCAGTCGCGCGTCGATACCCTCTACGGCGACGGGCGCCACGGATACCACCGCCGCGATATCGTCGGCGGCGGACGGCAGGTCGGGGTAGCCGAGGACGACCAGCAACGTCGCGGCCGGGATCTCGACCAGCTCCACTTCCGCTTCCAGCAGCACACCGCAGGTGCCCTCGGTGCCGACGAAGGCGCCGGCCACCGAACCGCCCCGCTCCGGGAGCAGGTATTCCAGGCCGTAGCCGGAGGCCTGCCGCTCGAAGCGGCCGAGATCGGTGCGCAGGACAGCAAGCGAGGAGCCGGTGAATTCGGGGAGTCCCGGTATCGCGGACAGATCGTTCGCGAGCCGCCGCTCGGTGCCGGTGCCGTCCAGTATCCGCAGTTCACGGACCCGGTCGGAGGTTCGTCCCCAGGCGAGGGCGTGGGGGCCGCAGGCGTTGTTGCCGATCATGCCGCCGAGCGTGCAGCGGTTCTGGGTGGACGGGTCGGGGCCGAAGCGCAACCCGTGCCCCCGTGCCCGGCGCTGCAGATCCGACAGCACGACGCCGGGCTGCACGCGGGCGGTCCGGCGGTGCGGGTCGATGCCGGCGATACCGTGCATGTACCGGCTGAAATCACAGATGATGCCGGGGCCGACGGCATTGCCGGCCACCGAGGTACCGCCGCCGCGCGCGGTCAGCGACAGGCCCTCGGCGCGGGCGAACTCCAGCGCCGCGGCGACGTCGGCGTCGGCCCGCGGGAACACCACGATTTCGGGCAGCACCCGGTAGTTGGAAGCGTCGGACGAATACTCCACGCGCCGGCGATAGGAGTCGTCCACCACATCGGCGCCCAGGCGGGCGCGCAGTTCTCGCGCAAGTGCCTGCCGCCGCCGGTCCACCTCGGTCACACGACAAGCCTAGGCGCCGCCCGGTTCACGCCGGCCCGAACGCGGGCGGCGAGCCCACCGCACGAACGGGGCGCGGAACGCCTCAGGAGCCGCCCAGATCCCGGTCGACCGTGCGCGCGGTGCCCTGGGCCAGCGCGCACAACACGGGCTCGGACCCGTCGGATTCGGCGGTGATCGTGCAGTTCACGACGGCCTGGCGACGGGTGGATCCGGTGACGGTCGCGGTGGCGCGCAGCCGGTCGCCCCGGGCGGGCCGCAGGTAGGTGACGGAGAAACCGCCGGTGAGGACGTTCGCGCCGAGTACGGTGCCGGCAGCGAAGGTGAGCGCGTTATCGGCCAGGTAGGACAGCACCCCGCCGTGGACGTAGCCGAACTGCTGGGCGAGTTCGGGGCGGATCGGGACGACCAGCGTCGCCGAACCGCTCTCGAAGGCGGCGAGTTCGGTACCGACCAGATTCGCGAAGGGCTGGGCGGCGAGGACTTTCTTCGCCAGGTCGAGATCGAGGGGGGCCGGGTCGGACATGGCTACCTTTCGTGGCGGCTTGCGGACGCGCTCATGGCGCCGCCGCGATTCTCCGCGGTATCCACCGAAATGTCACCCGATAGGAGTATTACTGCAGACGTGGCCCGATGGCTGTTGCATGTCGACCTCGACCAATTCCAGGCCGCGGTGGAGTTCCGCCGGCATCCCGAACTGCGCGGGTTGCCGGTGATCGTCGGCGGGAACGGCGACCCCGAGGAACCTCGCAAGGTCGTGACCTGCGCGTCGTATCCGGCGCGGGCCTACGGGATCCGGGCGGGTATGCCGCTGCGGACGGCGGCGCGCAAATGTCCGGAGGGCGTTTTCCTGCCGCTGGACCCGCCCAGCTACGACGAAGCCTCCGAGCAGGTCATGGCGCTGCTGCGCACGTTCACCGACCAGGTGGAGGTCTGGGGCTGGGACGAAGCGTTCGTGGCGGCCGAGACCGAGGATCCGGAACGGCTGGCGGCCGCGATCCGCGCCGGCGTCGCGGAACTGGGGCTCACCTGCGCCGTCGGCATCGGGGACAACAAGCTCACCGCCAAACTGGCGACCGGTTTCGCGAAATCCGTGGGTAAGTCCGCCGATACCCCGGCCGAGCATCCGGGCGCCCAAGAGGGGATGTTCCGGCTCACGGCGGCGAACTGGTCGCAGGTGATGGCGCATCGGCCGACGAACGCGCTCTGGGGTATCGGCAGCCGGATCGCGGCCCGCCTGGCCGAGCTGGATATCCACACGATCGGGGATCTGATGGCCGCCGACCGGGCCGTATTGGCGGCCGAGTTCGGGCCCGCCAACGGCCCGTACCTGTGGGTCTTGGGGCGGGGCGCCGGGGATACCGAGGTGGTGAGCAAACCGCCGCCGCCGGTGGGCCGCAGCAAATCGGAGACCTTCCCGCGTGATCTCACCGAACCCGAGGAGATCCGGGGGCAGGTCGCGCGGCTGGCGGCCGAGGTCGCCGCGGAGATCGCCGCGGCGGGC
Source organism: Nocardia carnea (assembly GCF_029869215.1). Classification (GTDB taxonomy): domain Bacteria; phylum Actinomycetota; class Actinomycetes; order Mycobacteriales; family Mycobacteriaceae; genus Nocardia; species Nocardia carnea_B. Next base: position 4,790 of record NZ_JARWPM010000314.1, on the reverse strand, counting down.
CGGGTCGCGGTGCGGGTGTCGGTCACGGTGCGGACGAGCACGTTCTACACCCGCAGCAAGCAGTCGAAACTGGCCGAGCCCACGACGGACGTCACCACCATCGTCGATACGGCGTTGCGCGTACTCGCCCGGTTCGAGCTGGACCGCCCGGTCCGGTTGCTGGGTGTCCGCCTCGAACTTGCCCCGGTCGACGGCGCCGCTACTTGACCTGAATAAAGGTTGAGCTCTTAGTGTCGGTGCACCGGAGTTGAATCGGGCTCCGGAGCGGAAGGACACCTCAGATGAGCATGGAATCGGTCGCCTGGGACCAGATGTACCGGCGCATGCACGCCCCCGACGAGGAGCGTGCCTTCAGCCTCGCCACCGCCCGCCGCATCCTACGGTTCGCGCGGCCGCACAAGCGGCGCATGGGCGCGTTCCTGGTGCTCAGCGTCGTGGCCGCGGTCCTCGCGGTCGCCACCCCGCTGCTGGCGGGCCGGGTGGTCGACGAGATCGTCGGCGGGTCGGCCGCGCGCACCGTGATCCTGCTGGCCGTGGGCATCGCCGGCCTCGCCGTGCTCGACGCCGGGCTCGGGCTGATGATCCGCTGGCTGTCCGCCCGCATCGGGGAGGGCCTGATCCTCGATCTGCGTACCGCCGTGTTCGATCATGTGCAGCGGATGCCGATCGCGTTCTTCACCCGTACCCGGACCGGAGCCCTGGTCAGCCGCCTGAACAACGATGTGATCGGGGCGCAGCGCGCGTTCAGCGACACCCTGTCCGGCGTGGTGGCCAATCTGGTGACGGTCGCGCTCACCCTGGTGGTGATGCTGCAACTGTCCTGGCAGATCACGCTGCTCGCCCTGCTCCTGCTTCCGGTATTCGTGATCCCGGCCCGCCGGATGGGCGATCGGCTGGCAGATATCCAGCGCGAGGCCGCCGGGTTGAACGCGGCCATGAGCACCCAGATGACCGAACGTTTCTCGGCGCCGGGCGCGACCCTGGTGAAACTGTTCGGGCGCCCCGATCAGGAATCCGCCGAATTCGCGCTGCGCGCCCGGCGGGTGCGCGATATCGGGGTACGCACCGCCATGCTGCAAACCGTGTTCGTCACCGCGCTGACCTTGGTCTCGGCACTGGCCGTGGCGCTGGTGTACGGCCTGGGCGGCTGGTACGCGCTGCGCGGGCAATTGGACGCCGGCGCGGTGGTCGCGCTGTCGCTGTTGCTCACCCGGCTGTACTCGCCGCTCACAGCGCTCGCCAGCGCGCGGATGGAGGTGATGTCGGCACTGGTGAGCTTCGAGCGGGTTTTCGAGGTGCTCGATCTGGAACCGCTGATCGAGGACGCCCCGGATGCCCGGCCCGTCCCCGGCGGCGGTGTTTCGGTGGAATTCGACGAGGTGCGCTTCGGCTACCCCGCCGCGGACAAGGTGTCGCTGGCCTCGCTGGAAGAAGTAGCCACCCTGGACACCCGGGGTGGCGAGGAAGTACTGCACGGCATCAGCCTGCGCGCCGAGCCCGGGGAGCTGATTGCTCTCGTCGGCTCCTCCGGTGCGGGTAAATCGACCATCGCCCAGCTGGTTTCGCGACTCTACGACGTCGATTCGGGTGCCGTCCGCTTGGGCGGTACCGATGTCCGTGACCTGAGCACTGCCTCGATCCGGGAAACCGTGGGCCTGGTGACCCAGGACGGCCATCTGTTCCACGACACCATCCGTGCCAACCTGCTGCTGGCCGACCCGGATGCCGACGAGGCCCGACTGTGGGATGCGCTGAGCCGCGCCCGGTTACGCGATCTGGTGGCCTCGCTGCCCGATGGGCTGGACACGGTGGTCGGCGAACGCGGTTACCGGCTCTCCGGCGGGGAACGCCAGCGCCTCACCATCGCCCGGCTGCTGCTCAAACAACCGCGCGTGGTGATCCTCGACGAGGCCACGGCCTCGCTCGACTCCACTTCCGAAGCCGCCGTCCAGGCCGCGCTGAACGAGGCGCTACAGGACCGCACCGCACTGGTGATCGCACATCGCCTGTCCACTGTGCGCGCGGCTGACCAGATCCTGGTGGTGGAGGCGGGGCAGATCGTGGAACGCGGCACCCACCCGGAACTGCTCGCCGCCGGCGGTCGCTACGCCGAGCTCTACCGGACCCAGTTCGCCGATGACCCGGTAGCGCCCGCCGCGGCCTGAGGAATCAGTGAGTGGTGAACAAGCGGACGCAGTCATCCCGAGCCAGGGCCACACCCGCGAGGCCGGTGGAGGTCCGCCCGACCGCACCGGTGCACCGCCGCCGGACTCGGCGTCGGGGACGGCCGGGTGATGCCTAGCGGACCCGGAAGGACCGCGTATGCCATCCGGTGGCGCCGTCCGGCACCGGATCGGCCCGCTGTTCGGTCTGCACGCGACCCTCCCCGTCGGTGGCGCGGACCCGCAGGGTGTGGTCGCCGGGGACCGCGTCCCACCGCCACGTCCATTGGCGCCAGGTATCCGAGGAGTACTCGGGCGCCAGTTCCGCGGGCTGCCACGGGCCCTCGTCGACCTGGACCTCTACGGCGGCGATCCCGCGATGCTGCGCCCACGCCACTCCGGCGACCACGGTCGGCCCCGGTGTCACCGTCGCGAACGATGCGGGCACGTCGATCCGGGATGCGGTCTTGATCGGACCGCGCGCCGACCAGCCACGCCGGGTCCAATAGGCCTCAGCTTTGTCGAATCTGGTGACTTCCAGGTCGACCACCCATTTGGTCGCGCTGACGTAACCGTAGAGTCCGGGAACCACCATCCGGGCGGGGTAACCGTGTTCCACGGGCAGTGGGGTGCCGTTCATCCCCACGGCCAGCAAGGCGTTGCGACCGTCGGTCAATGCCGAAACCGGAGTTCCCGCGGTGAAGCCGTCCGCGCTGGTGGACAGGACCATATCCGCATCCGGGCGAACCCCGGCCTCGGCCAGCAGGTCCGCCAGCGGGTAACCGATCCAGCGGGCGTTGCCGGCCAGGTCGCCCCCCACCTCGTTGGAAACGCAGGTCAGGGTGATCATTTTCTCCACGGCCGGCCGGCGGCGCAGATCGTCCATCGTCAGTTCGATTTCCCGGTCCACCATCCCGTGGATGCGCAGCCGCCAGTCCGTGCTGGTCACCGCCGGGATCCGCAGAGCGGTATCGATCCGGTAGAACGTGTCGTTGGGCGTGACGAATTCGGTGAGGCCCGGCACCGGCGGATCGGTACCCGGCGGCGGTGCCGCCGCCGCGACCTGCGGACGCGGTAGGACGAACCGCTCCAGATCGGCGGTGACGGCGCGCATCCGCTCACCGACCCAGCGCCCGGCCGCCGCGCTTCCCGCCGCGACCACGGCGGCCCCGGCCACCAGCACGAGGAACCGGCGCCGTGAGGGGTCGGCGGACTCTCCGGTCGCGGGCGTCGACCCCGGCGCGCGGGTTATCAGAAAGCGCAGGGTGAGGACGCCCGCCACGATGCCGAGCAGGATCGGAACAGCGAAAACAGGGGTTGCGGTGGGCCGTTGCAGTACGAGTACGCAGACGATCAGTCCGAGCACCACCAGCAGCGCGCTACCGTAGGGCAGCCGCCGTTCCAGCAGCCCCAGCACGACGGCGAGCAGCGCCGTCACTACGCCCATCGACAAGAACAGCACCGCTTTGTCGGCGGTGCCGAATTGCTCGATCGCGAACTCCCGTACCGGTTTCGGAGTGTGATCGACCACGGTGGCGCCGGTCGACACGAACGGTGACGCATCGGGGTCGATCAATCCGGCGAACAATTCCGCGATACCGAGCACCATCGCGGCGGCCACGAGACCGCACAGACCGGCCGCGATCGCACCCGGAGTCCGCCGCCCCGCCGGATCCCGGGATCGCTGTACGGTTCCGCCCGTATCCGGTGTCTCCTGCATCAAAACCCTCGTTCCGGCCGCCGGCCACGCGGGCCCGTATACCTCGGTGTTCGTCGTACTGCTCTGGTGCGGATGGTTCCACCGCGGACACGGTTGGCGGAAGACAGGAGGCCGTGGCGTCACCGAACTGTCAGAAATCGCCCGGTGGCGATCACCACGCCGTGATCGTCCGGACACCGGAACGGGAGGCGGCGGAAGTGCGGAATGTCTCGGCAGCTTCCGGTACGACTCAGCCCAGCGGCACCGCCGCGAGCGGTGCACCGGTCGGCGCGGATGAGCCACCGTCGGGTTCGAGGGTTACCGCCAGCTGATCGGCGCCGGCGAACTCGGTGATGTACGGCTCGTTCGCCGCGGGCAGTTCGGTCAGCACTCCGGCCGAGCGCGGCACCCCGGTCGCATCGATCAACCACAGTTGGTAGTCGCTGCCGGGCGGCGGGGCCGGTACCGCGTCGAAAGCCACGGTGGCCGCGCCCAGGCCGGCGGAGACATCCACCGTGAGGGTGCCCCCGGTGCCGAGCGGGATGGTGGCGGTCCGGGCATCGGGCTGTTCCCGGATCTGCTGTGCGGAGACCGGGCCGGCGGGGTCGTCACCGAGGTTCTGGACCAGAATCCCGATGCCGAGGCCGGCAGCCACCACGGCTGCCGCCGCCGCGGTCAGGAGCCGGGCGACCCGCCGTCGTCGGCGCGGGGGGGGCGGGCGGCGGGCAGGCGGCGGCGGACGCGCGGGGGGGGCCCAGGCGGCGCTGTTGCCCGGACTGAACTCGAACTTCTCCATCTACGACGCCGACGATTCGCGGCGGTTGCTCACCATGATCGGCCGCGACTTCGAGCTCGATACGAAGAAGTTCTCGCCGCGGCTGCTGCACACCGCCATCTCGAACCTGATGAACCAGTTGATCGGCCCGGAG
>NZ_JARWPM010000313.1 GCF_029869215.1 Nocardia carnea | reverse complement strand
GTGCTGCGGCAGGCGCGGAAACCACCGGGGGCCGGTTCGGCACAGGTGACGATATCCACGTCGAGTGTCCGGGCCCCCCAGCGCACCGTTCGTTCCCGTGCGGCGGGGCGGGCGCGGCGCCGGGCGGGGGGGGGGCCTTTCTCGCCGCCCGGGCGGGCGGGCGGGGGGGGGGGGGGGGCGGGGGGGCGGGCGGGGGCGGGGGGCCGGACGCCGCCCGGTGCACGCCACCGAATGCGTTGTCGAGCGACCTGCTCAGCCGGGACCATAGGTCAGGAAGGCCGTGATCAGGAACCACAGCACCCAGACGACCGCGACGAACATCCCCAGCGCGTAGGCCGCGCGCATGAACGCCCGGCCGAAATCGATATCGCCGACCTCCCGGGGATACAGGCGCCACGGGCTGTACCAGGGCGAGCGGAACCGGCGCCCGGCGGCCAGCCGTTCGGCCTCGGCCAAGTCCTCGGCGTACTGTTCCGCTTCGGCCTGGGCGGGACTACCGTGCCACAGCGTCACATCGATCGGCCCCAGGAAGCCCTCCTCGAGCAGTCGCTGCGGCGCCGGCAGGAACGGCAGGATCCCCATTCCCCGGAAGGCGATCGCCACATCGTTGGCGGTCCACCGGTGCGATTCGCGTTCGGCGAGGACACCGAAATAGTGCCGGAGGCGGTCGGCGTCGTCGCCCACGATCACATCGAAACTCGGGTCTTGTACCTTCTGCTCGATCTGCACCGGGACCCGCTGCAGCGGCACGATCAACGCCACCCCGTGCACGGCCCGCTGCCCCAGCCCGCGGGCGGCCAGCCAGCTCTGCAGCGCGAAGGTGTGCTCGCGGGAACGTTCCAGCAGAGAACGGTCGTCGGCGGCCTCCAGTTCGGCCCGGATTCCGTTGAGTGTCCATTCGCCGGTGAGCGGAACCTGCAACGTGCCGCCGCGGTCGGTACGCAGCCCGGCCACGTCGATCACCACGCAGCTGGTCGGCGTCCACACCACCGCGTCGAAATGGTAGGTCTCGTCCTGATACCGCAGATCGCAGTTCACCGTCGCGACACCGTGCGGGCTGCCCGCACCGTCCCAGCCGTTGAGCCAATCGACCAGTGCCCGTTCGGCAACACTGTCGGTGCTGTTCTGAACCTGCACGAGCATGGTGACCGCCCTTCGCGTCCGAACCGGGACTCCGCGGCGCCGCCTGCGGCGCGCCTTTCGAAACTACCGGTCCGGCTCCTCCGCCGGAAGTTTCCCGGCCCGGACGGCGGCGACGAGTTCTTCGTGATCGGCTTCGGTGCGGTCGGCGTAGCGCACCGCGAAATCCGCCACGGCCCCGTCGAAGTCGGCGTCCTCGCCGAGGTAACCGCTGATCAGCCGGGGGTCGAGCGAACGTGCGTGGGCGCGGGCGAGCAGCGCGCCCGCGAGCCGGCCGTAATCGTCGAGATCGTGCGGTTCGAGTTCCTCCGGCGCGATCCCGCCCTTGAGATTGCGGAACTGGCGGACGATGAACGGTAGCTCCCGGCTACCGCCGCCGGGCTGCGGCACCGCCATCGTCGTCCAGCCGAGCAGGATATCGGTTTCGGTCTGAACCAGCCTGGCGCCCTGCACTATTCGCTTGCCCTCGTGTTTCGGTGGTGCCACCCCTAGGATGGGCGCCAGCGCCGAGGGCGCCGCCTGTTTCAGTTGCAGCACCAGGAATTCCCCCGAATTCCCGTGCAGCAGTGCGACATAGCTGTGCAGGCCGACGCTGCCGGTACCCACGATCCGGAACGCGATATCGGCCACCGCGAATCTGGCCAGCAGTCCCTGGCGGGATTCCCGCAAGCTCGCTCCGTACCGTTCGAGCGCATCGACGGCCGCGTCTTCCACGTCCTGCTCGACGGTGGTGAGAAACGGTGGATCGCTGACGAAACGGTGGCTCTCGATGCCGGTCTCGTGGTCGTCGATATGCGTCCATTTGCGTACGACCTTCTCGCTGGTGTTCTTCCGTGCCTTCTTGGCCGCCTTCTTGAAGTTGTCCAGCAGATCGTCGGCCTCGACCCGGTCGAGAACGGATTCGTCGGCCAGCGCCGACCACGAGGTGAGGAACGGCCGCTGCGCCAGCGCCGCGGCGGTACGCCGGTAACTGCGTGCCGCGTCGGCCGCGGCGGTGCGGCATTCGTCCTCGTTCGCCCCGCCCACCCGGCCGGCCAGCACGAGGCTGGCAGCCAGCCGCTCCAGATCCCACTCCCACGGTCCGGGCACGGTTTCGTCGAAGTCATTGATATCCATGACGATTTCGCCTCGGGACGTGCCGTACAGGCCGAAATTCCCGGCGTGCGCGTCACCGCACAGCTGGGCGGACAGCCCGGTGTCCGGGCTGCCCGCCAGATCGATGGCCATCAACCCGGCGGCGCCCCGGTAGAACGCGAACGGGGACGCCATCATCCGGCCGATCCGCAACGGCACGAGATGCTCGAGCCGGCCCGCGTTGGTGGACTCGGCGAATTCGACGATCGACGGCCGTCCCTCCGTGCGGATCGCGCGATCGCGAGCGGTGCGCGGCACCCGGTCGCGGAGGGCCCGGCCGCGGGCCAGTACGTCCTCCGCGGGGACATAGGTGCGCAAGGGGATACGACTGTTCGACACGCCGTAACCGTACCCAGTGTCCGCATGGCCGGGCGTGCGTAACACCGGGGCGGCGAAATGTGCCGATACCGCCCACGCTCGGTCCATGCCCGTTGTGCCTGGCGCGGCGGGCCGGTCACCACCACGGAATCGCGTCCGAACGACCCGTCCGGACGCGTGTGCTGATCGGCGGCGGGCAGCGCCGGCAATACGTCTGCGCGGTGCACCGAGACGTGGTGTTCCCGGATAACGGGAGTTTCGGTCTGCGGCCGTTTCGTCCGCAGGTGCGGTCGGCGGACGGCCGGATTCGGAGGCGGGTCTGCCGCACCCGCGAGCAGTTCGCGGCGCTCGAAGCCCGAGTGCCGGGACACGGAGTGGCAGGCCGCCTGCTCACCTGCTCCCGGGTGCCCGGCAGGGAAGAATCCTACGGGCGGCCGGCGATCTCGGCGGCACTGTCGGTCGCACCCCGGGCTCGTTTCGGCATGGTGGACGGGATCAGGGGCGGGTCCGGACCGGGCCGGGCGCGACACTGTTGAGCCGGATCCCCTTGTCGCCGGTACGGGCGCTCGCCGCCGGCGGTCCGTCCGCGGGTGTCACTGTCGCGACCGCGTCGCGGTGATGGCGGCGACCCGGGTCGCGCAGAGGGCGGCGGTGCCGGTGGCCGGGGCGGTGAGCCATTCGGCGACGGTGTGCCTGTCCCTGTGGCATATGGCCCGGGCTCTGGCCGGCTGTACGGGATGGCCGGCCGGATATTTCATGGTGTCACTCGGCGCGCCGACATGATCTTTCTCTCACCCCGGCCGGCGATCAGCGGCACCGATACCCGTTCTTCCAGCGCATCGCAGGGGGTCGTGCTGGCATCGGCGGGGTCCGTGCGGTAAGCACTGGCATGTGACGAGCGATTCGGGAACCGGCGGATCCGAGACCGCGGATCGGGGAGCCGGTGGCGCGCTCACGGCGGTGCTGTCGGATCGGCTGCTCACCGTCCCCAATGTGCTGAGCGTGCTGCGGTTGATCGGGGTCCCGGTCTTCCTGTGGCTGCTGCTGGTGGAACACGCCGACGGCTGGGCTTTCGCCCTGCTCGTCCTCAGCGGGCTGACCGATTTCCTCGACGGCAAACTGGCGCGGTTGCTCGACCAGTCCTCCCGGCTCGGTGCCCTGCTGGACCCCCTCGTCGACCGGCTCTACCTGGTGACCACCCTGGCCGCGTTCGTCGCCCGTGACCTCATCCCCTGGTGGGTGGCGGTCCTGCTGATCGGACGCGACCTGGTACTCACCCTCACCTTGCGGGTGTACCGGCGCCGCGGCCTGGACCCGCCCGAGGTCATCTATCTGGGCAAGGCCGCCACCTTCGCCTTGATGTCGGCGCTACCGTGGCTGCTGGCCGGGCAGATGGACTGGGCCGGCGACGGTTTCGGCCGGGCCTTCGGTGGGGCACTGCTGATCTGGGGGACCGCGGTCTACGTGTGGACGGGGTTGTTGTACCTCGGCCGGGCGATCGCCGTCGCGCGGGCGGTGCCCCCTTCCCCGCGGCGGCGCGGTGGCGCCCCGGGCGGGGATACCGGCGCGGCAGATCGCGATGGGCTCGCATAGAGTTGCGGGCATCGTGCACGACGACACGAGGAAAGGACACCACGTGAACCCGGCTCCGGAGGATCTGCGCTACACCGCGGAACACGAATGGGTGCGTCGGATCGAACCCACCCGGGTGCGGGTCGGGATCACCGACTACGCCCAATCGCAACTCGGTGACGTCGTGTTCGTGCAGCTGCCCGAAACCGGTGCCGATGTCGCCGCCGGGGACGGCATCGCCGAGGTCGAATCGACCAAGAGCGTTTCCGACATCTACGCTCCACTGAGCGCGAAAGTCGTTGCGGTGAACCAGGAACTGGAGGCGAAACCGGAAACGCTGAACACCGATCCCTACGGTGGCGGGTGGTTGTTCGAGCTCGAGGTGGACAGTGCCACGGCACTGGACTCGAGTCTCGGTGAACTGCTCGATGCCGCAGGTTATCAAGGAGTTATCGGGGGCTGATCCAGCCTTCCCGGTTCTACCTGCACGGGCACGGCCCGGCAGGGTACGGTCAATGCCAACGGATGTGCCGCCCGGAGTCGGGGCCGCCGAGCCACGTCGCACCGCGGCATCTGCCTGCATGGTTTATGAGGTTCGAGGAGGAGAGAAACGGTGAGCGAGAACAAAGACCCGGGTTACGGGGAGACCGCGGCCGAGACGACGTCGGTCTTCCGCGCGGATTTCCTGAACGAGGTCGACGCATCGCGCTCCGGCGAGCCGACCGGTGAACAGCCGGTGCAGGGTGTCGAGGGTCTTCCGGTGGGTGCGGCGCTGCTGGTGGTCAAACGCGGCCCGAACGCGGGCTCGCGGTTCTTGCTGGATCAGCCCACCACCTCCGCGGGCCGCCATCCCGACAGCGATATCTTTCTCGACGATGTCACCGTCAGCCGCCGCCACGCGGAGTTCCGCCAGGACGAGGATTCCTTCCAGGTGGTCGACGTGGGCAGCCTGAACGGCACCTACGTCAACCGGGAGCCGGTGGACTCCTCGGAACTGCAGAACGGTGACGAGGTCCAGATCGGTAAGTTCCGGCTGGTATTCCTCACCGGACCGCGGACCCAGGAGGCCGGTTCGGCCGCCGGTGCGGGCAGTTTGTGAACAGGTGATGATCGGTGCGCCGATCCGGGTGATCGGCGCTTCGGCATGAAAGACTCGAAGTCATGACAGGCGCGGCGCAGCAGTGGGCGCACGGAGGGATGTCGATCGGCTCCGTGCTCGATCTGCTGCGACCCGATTTCCCCGATATCACCATCTCCAAGATCCGTTTCCTCGAAGCCGAGGGGCTGATCCGGCCGGAGCGCACCCCCTCGGGTTACCGGCGGTTCTCGGTGGCCGATTGTGAGCGGCTGCGCTTCGTACTGACCGCCCAGCGCGATCAGTACCTGCCGTTGAAGGTGATCAAGGAACAACTCGAGGCGATCGACAGCGGAGCCGCGACGCTCGGGGTGCGCGAAGCCCGGGCCCGGGCGCGCACCGCCCGTCCGGATGCGGGGCAGGATATGGCCGACGAGAGTGCGGCGACACCCCGGCCGCCGCGGCGGCTGGCTGTCCAGCCCGGCCGGATCACCGCCGACGAGCTCGAGTTCGATCACGAGATCCGGGTGACCCGCGATGATCTGCTCGCGCAGGCCGGTATCGACGACAAGTTCCTCACCGATCTGATCCGGGCGAATCTGATCACGCCGGGCCCCGCCGGCTTCTTCGACGCCGACGCGGTGACCCTGGCCACCACGGCCAAGGCGATGGCCGAATTCGGTTTGGAAGCCCGGCATCTGCGCGCGTTCAAACTTGCCGCGGACCGGGAGGCGGCGCTGGTGGCCCAGATCGCGGCACCGATCGCCAAGAGCCGCGATGCGGGCGCCCGGGCGCGGGCCGAGGAGACCGTCCGCGAACTCGCCGCGTTGTCGCTGACGTTGCACGCCAGCCTGGTGAAGGCCTCGGTGCGCAACGCGCTCGGTGGCTGACCGATCCGTGCCGGGCGCCACCGTCGGCGGCGTGATCGGCCTGACCTGCGGCGGAGCCCGCGCCGCCGACGGCGGTGGCAACACACCGATTCCGGTGTAGGTCCGCCATCGCGGCGGCGCCCGGAATTCGCCTAGACTCGTGGTACGGCGAGCCCTGCATCGGCGAGGGCTGGCGGCCGGGGAGTATGGGAGGCAGTGCGATGAGCGAAATGCGCGTGATCGGCATCCGGGTCGAGCAGCCACAGAACCAGCCCGTCCTGCTGCTGCGGGAGGCGAGCGGGGAGCGGTATCTGCCGATCTGGATCGGTCAGGCCGAGGCCACGGCGATCGTCCTCGAACAGGAGGGGGTCACCCCGGTACGGCCGCTCACCCACGATCTGATCAAGATCTTGATCGCCGATCTGGGGCACACCCTCGAGGAGGTCCATATCGTGGATCTCAAGGAGGGCACCTTCTATGCCGACCTGGTGTTCGAGAACGAGGTGCGGATCTCGGCGCGTCCCTCGGATTCGGTGGCCATCGCGCTGCGCGTCGGCTGCCCGATCTACGCGGCGGAATCCGTACTCGAGGAAGCCGGTCTGGTGATGCCGGACGAACGCGAGGACGAGGTCGAAAAGTTCAAGGAGTTCCTCGAGTCGGTATCTCCGGACGATTTCAAAGCGACCGACAGTTGAGTTTCCCGAATTTTTTCTAGACCTCAACTACAGGTCGAGACTATTACCGCGCGTCGCGTTTGGATCGGCACCTCTGCGGCCGAGAGAATGGGAAGAGTAGCCTCGTACTCGACGCCGGGCCGTCGGGTATGGGCACAGATCGGCGGAGCAAGGGAGTAGTTCAGTGGCAGAGCATATGCGGGATATGCGGTCGGAAGTGGGCCCGCCTCGGCGCTACGAAATACAACCCGGTTTGTTCCCCGACGATTCGGTCCCCGACGACCTGGTCGGATATCGGGTTCCGACGGCCTGTCAGGTCGCCGGTATCACCTACCGGCAATTGGATTATTGGGCGCGCACCGGTCTGGTCAAACCCTCCATTCGCGGCGCGGCCGGGTCCGGTAGCCAGCGCTTGTATTCCTTCAAGGACATCCTGGTCCTGAAAATCGTCAAACGTTTGCTCGATGCGGGTATTTCGCTGCAGAACATCCGGATCGCGGTCGATCATCTGCGCAGCCGCGGCGTCCAGGACCTGGCGGATATCACCCTGTTCTCCGACGGCACCTCGGTGTACGAATGCACCTCGCCCGAGGAGGTCGTCGATTTACTGCAGGGCGGTCAGGGCGTGTTCGGTATCGCGGTCAACAGCGCGATGCGCGAACTCACCGGCGCCATCGCCGCCTTCCCCGCCGAACGCGCGGCGGAGGCCGACGAACGGCCCGAAGACGAATTGTCCTATCGCCGCAAAGCGCGGATGACCCGCAAGACCGGCTAGTGCGCGAGACTTCCGTTCGAGGTGCGGTCGGCGCCATATACCGGGTGAGTGCCGGACCGGCCCGTCGGCCGGGCTAAGATAACCGGGCGCCGTAGCCGTGCGGGAGAGTCCCGGACCCTGGGTGGATCCGGGCGCCGAAGGAGCAGCACCTCCCCGTCAATCTCTCAGGCACCAGGACCGTGCGGGAACCGGCGCCTCTGGAAAGTGGTGGCTGCGGGCCACCCGCCCAAGGTGAAAGGCGATCGGATCCGTGATCCGGCGCCGAAGCTCTCAGGCGCCGCGACAGAGGGGGAGGGCCCTGTGCCGACCGTACGGTCGGCCCGCCCGACCAGGGAGCCGTGGTGACCCAGAATTTCGCAGACCGGCATATCGGACCCGACGACGCGGAGTTCGCGCATATCCTCGCCGAGATCGGCATCGCGTCCGCCGGTGACCTGGCTGCCGCCGCGCTGCCCGCCGGGATCCGCGACCCGCTCAGTGGCGACGCCGACCCGCTGGCGGGTCTCCCTCCGGCCGCGAGCGAACACGAGGTGCTGGCCGAACTGGCCGCACTGGCGGCCACGAATACGGTGGCCACCTCGATGATCGGGCTGGGCTACTACGACACGCTCACCCCGCCCGTGCTGGTGCGCAACCTGCTGGAGAATCCGGCCTGGTACACCGCCTACACGCCGTACCAGCCGGAGATCAGCCAGGGCCGGCTGGAAGCGCTGCTCAACTTCCAGACCATGGTCACCGACCTGACCGGTATGGATGTGGCGAACGCGTCCATGCTGGACGAGGCCACCGCGGCGGCCGAGGCGATGACCCTGTTGCACCGGGTCGGCCGCGGCCGTGGTACCCGCCTCGTGGTGGACCGGGATCTCTTCCCGCAGACCCGCACCGTCCTGGCCACGCGCGCCGAACCGCTCGGCATCGAGCTCGTCGAGGCCGACCTGGCCGGCGACGGCCTGCCCGACGGGGAGTTCTTCGGGGTGCTGCTGCAGGTGCCGGGTGCCTCCGGCCGCGTCGTCGACTGGACCGAGGTGATCGCGCGGGCCCACCAGCGGGGCGCGCTGGTCGCCGCCGGCGCGGATCTGCTCGCCCTCACCTTGATCACGCCGCCCGGGGAACAGGGCGCCGATGTCTGCTTCGGGACCACGCAGCGGTTCGGCGTGCCGATGGGTTTCGGCGGCCCGCACGCCGGTTATCTGGCGGTGCGCAGTGCCCATGCGCGGCAGCTGCCGGGGCGGCTGGTCGGGGTGTCCAAGGACGCCGACGGGGCGCCGGCCTACCGCCTGGCGCTGCAGACGCGGGAGCAGCATATCCGCCGGGAGAAGGCGACCTCCAATATCTGTACCGCGCAGGTGTTGCTGGCGATCGTCGCCGGGATGTACGCGTGCTACCACGGCGCCGACGGATTGCGGGCCATCGCGCGACGGGTCCACCGATACGCCGAGCAGGTGGCCGCTGCCCTCGGCGACGCGCTGGTGCACGGCAAATACTTCGATACCGTGCTGGCCCGGGTGCCCGGGCAGGCCGAGAACGTGGTGGCCAAGGCGGCGGCGCGCGGGATCAACCTGCGGCTGGTGGATGACGATCATGTCGCGGTGGCCTGTGACGAGGCCACCACCGGCGACCATATCGCCGCGGTCCTGGACGCGTTCGGTATTGCGCCCGCCGAACCGGCCGGTGCGGGTATCGCCGACCGGACCTCGGATTTCCTCACCCACCCGGCCTTCACCCGCTACCACACCGAGACCGCGATGCTGCGGTACCTGCGGGCGCTGTCGGACAAGGACATCGCCCTGGACCGCAGCATGATCCCGCTCGGGTCGTGCACCATGAAACTCAACGCCACCGCGGAGATGGAGCCCATCACCTGGCCCGGATTCGCCCGGTTGCATCCCTACGCGCCCGCCGCGGACACCCCCGGACTGCGCCGCCTGATCGCCGACCTGGAGCGCTGGCTGGCCGAGATCACCGGATACGACTCGGTGAGCCTGCAGCCCAATGCCGGAAGTCAGGGCGAGTACGCGGGCCTGCTCGCGATCCGCCGCTACCACCGCGACCGCGGCGAGGCCGGGCGCGATACCTGCCTCATCCCCTCCAGCGCCCACGGCACGAACGCCGCCTCGGCGGCCATGGCCGGTCTGCGCGTGGAGGTGGTGAAATGCCGGCCCAACGGCGATGTCGACCTCGACGATCTGCGCGCCAAGATCGCCGACCACGCCGACCGGCTGGCCTGCATCATGATCACCTATCCGTCCACCCACGGGGTGTACGAGCAGGAGATCGCCGAACTGTGTGCTCTGGTCCACGACGCCGGCGGACAGGTTTATGTGGACGGCGCGAATCTGAACGCGCTGGTCGGGCTGGCCCGGCCGGGCCGGTTCGGTGGCGATGTCAGCCACCTGAATCTGCACAAGACGTTCTGCATCCCGCACGGCGGCGGTGGCCCCGGAGTGGGCCCGCTCGCGGTGCGATCACATCTGGCGCCCTATCTGCCCGGGGACCCGCTGGTCGCCGATTCGCACGCGGTATCGGCGGCGAATTACGGGTCGGCGTCGATTCTGCCGATCACCTGGGCCTATATCCGGATGATGGGTGCGGAAGGGTTGCGCCGCGCCACCCTCACCGCCATCGCGTCGGCCAATTATCTCGCCCGCCGGCTGGGCGAGCACTATCCGGTGCTCTACACCGGGGCCGGCGATATGGTCGCCCACGAATGCATCCTGGATCTGCGCGAGATCACCAAACGCACCGGTGTCACCGTCGACGATGTGGCCAAACGGCTGGCCGACTACGGCTTCCACGCACCCACCATGAGTTTCCCGGTGGCGGGCACGCTGATGGTGGAACCGACGGAAAGCGAGAATCTGGCCGAACTCGACGAATTCGCCGAGGCCATGATCGCCATCCGCCGGGAGATCGACCGGGTCGCCGCGGGGGAGTGGCCGGCCGAGGACAACCCGCTGCGCAACGCCCCGCATACGGCGGCGTGCCTGGTCGCGGACTGGGATCACCCGTACAGCCGGGAAACCGCGGTGTACCCGCGCGGTATCGCCCACGCGCGGGCCAAGGTGTGGCCCGCGGTCCGGCGGATCGACGGCGCGTTCGGCGATCGCAACCTCCAGTGCACCTGCCCACCCCTGGACGCCTACGTGGACTAGACGGCGCCCCGCAGCGGCCCGCACCGCCCCGTCGTTCTCTCGGGTGTGCTCACGGGGTGGTCAGGGCGCCGACCATGGCGGTCCCGAATTCCAGGTCGTTGCTGGTGGGCAGGACCTTGTAGGTACCGCCGGTGCGTTCGCTGAGGGTGCGCAGGGTATCGCTGCCCGGTTCGGCGCCGATCACGATCACATCGATGCGGATCGGTTGCTCCGGCGATCCCGCGTCCGCCACGGCGGCCACAAGGTCCGTGCCGCTGAGCGCGGAATCGTCCTGCGGTCCGTCGGTGACCAGCAGAATCGAGTTGGTCCGGTCGGGGACGTAGTTCTCGACCGCGCTGCGGTAGGCGGCGAGCAGCGCCGGATAGCATTCGTCGGTGTGCGCGGTGGTCGCCTCGATAGATCCCAGAGACCCCATGAGGGTGCCGCGGTGGTCGTCGGTGAGAGCCGCGGTATCGACCACCACCTCGTAGGGGTCGCCGCCGGCGGCGGAATCGCCGAACGTCCAGATTCCGAGCCCGTACTCGGGCGGCATGACATTGAGTGTGGACGCGAGGGCGCCGATCGTGTTGGTCAACCGGCTCAATTCCCCGTCGGTGGTCTCCATGGACGCGGAGACATCCAGCAGGGCGGTCGCGTGTACGCCGAGAACCGGGTTGTCCAGCACCCGGCGCAGCCGGTCCAGGGCGGCGCGGGGCGGGGCCGCGACCGGCTGGGCCGGTGGGGCGGCGAAGCCGGCGGCGATCAGATCACGTTGCTGTTCCGGCCGGCGCAGGTACTCCGCGAACAGTCCGGCGATGAGGTTTTCGGTCTTGTCCACCCACGGCCCGGTCATCACCGCGGCCGGGTAGTCGGCCACCGGCGCGGCCCCGGCCGGCACGTAGAAGGTGGCCTTGCCGTTCGCCGCGAGCACACGCTGCGTCACCGGTACCGCGTGGACCGTGGCCTCGGCCGGCGCCGCGGCGCCGAGCGCGGTGATCGCCGCCGGGATATCCGTCACCTCCGGTGCGACGGCCGCCAGTGCGGATACCGCGGACAGGGCCTGACCGGAGGCCACGGCCTCCGCGGTCAGCGGATCGGTACCGGAGACCGCGCCCGCGACCGCCGCGGCCACGGCCAGCGTGGTGTCGCCGGGCGGCAACGCCATCTGCAGCCCGTTCCAGCCCGGCAGCCCGATCGCCTCGAGCGAACCCTGTTGCAGCCGGGGCAGATCCGCCCAGGAGGTCTGGGTCGCGGCGAGGGCATGGCGCAGCACCTCGGGGACGGCCAGTACGATCGGGCTGGATGCGATCGAGCGCGGGGTGCCCTCGATCAGCCCCGGCACCCGCATGGATTCGATCTGCCTGCTGGACACCGGGATCCACAACGCCGGCCGGGGGCCGAGCACCGGATCCCAGGTGGCGTTGGAGGTGAAGGCGGCGACCATATCGGCGGTCGGGCGTTCGGTGACCACCACCTCGGCGCAATGATCGAGCACCACCGGCCGGGTCTCGTTGTAGCGGGCGGCGAGGGTGCGGACCGGGTCGGCGATCTCCGGGTCGACGGTGATATCGAGGACGGCCTCGCCGTCGGTGCACGCGCCGTCCGCGCTCGCGCCGACCGGGGAGTCCTGGCCCAGTTGCCACCAGGCGGCGGCGAGGGCGATCAGGACCACGACCACCACCGCGGCGATCACCGGTCCCTTGCTTATTTCCCGGGAGGAGCCGGTGCTGCGATGGGTACCCACGGGCAGTCAGTGTAAGGAGCGGAACCGAATTGTGGCGGGTCATGCCCGCACGGCCGTGGGGGGGGGGGGGGGGGGGGGGGGGGGGGGGCGGGGCCGGGGGGGGGGGGGGGGGGGGGGGGGGGTTGGCGGGGCCCCCACCCCCGCTGCCGCGACCACCGACGCCCGGCTCTTCGCAATGAGACTGGCCCGTAAAGGATAAGGGAGCACGACGCCACCGTTCCGGCTGCTGAGCCGCAG
>NZ_JARWPM010000312.1 GCF_029869215.1 Nocardia carnea | reverse complement strand
CCTCCCGGGTCCCCCCCTGTAATTCTGTTTCACTTGTTATATTGGCCCTCTTAAGTACGATGCCGTAACCTACAAAAAACTGCCCGTGTATTTCCTCCTCCACCTAAAATCCCACGGCTGTGGGTGGTGTCCGTGCCCTCGCGCAGGACACCACCCGCCGAGCCGGTACTCCACCGATGAACCACCTCTGAGTCCTTCCCCCGTTCACGCGCCCACGCCTGCGGCGGGCGGTCGTGGCTACGAGGCAATGCAAGGAGAACAACGATGCCCGTAGCGCTGTGCGCGATGTCGCATTCCCCTTTGATGGGCCGCAATGACCCGGACCAGCAGGTGATCGATGCCGTCGACGCCGCTTTCGCGCATGCGCGCGGGTTCATTGCCGAGTTCGCCCCCGACCTGGTCGTGATCTTCGCCCCGGACCACTACAACGGCGTCTTCTACGACCTGCTGCCGCCGTTCTGTGTCGGTGCGGCGGCCCAGTCGGTCGGTGACTACGGAACGGAAGCGGGCCCACTCGATGTCGACCGCGCTGCCGCTTACGCCGTCGCCCGGGAGGCCCTGGCCAGCGGCCTCGATATCGCATTTTCCGAACGCATGCATGTCGATCATGGGTTCGCCCAAGCGCTGCAACTGTTGGTCGGGTCGATTACTGCGCTACCGACCGTACCGATCTTCATCAACTCCGTCGCCGAGCCGCTCGGTCCGGTCAATCGGGTACGTCTACTCGGTGAGGCGGTCGGCCGGGCCGCCGCGAACCTCGACAAGCGGGTATTGTTCGTCGGCTCCGGCGGCCTCTCTCACGATCCCCCGGTTCCACAGTTCGCCAGCGCGCCCCCGGAAGTTCGGGAAAGACTGATCGATGGGCGCAATCCCAGCGCCGCGGAGCGCGACGCCCGCGAACAGCGCGTGATCACCGCGGGCCGCGACTTCGCCGCCGGCCTCGGCACGATCCAACCGCTGAACCCGCAATGGGACCGTCACTTGCTCGATGTCCTCGCCTCCGGTGACCTCGAACAGATCGACGGCTGGTCAAACGACTGGTTCGTCGAGCAGGCCGGGCATTCTTCGCATGAGGTGCGTACCTGGATCGCTGCGTACGCGGCCATGCGGGCGGCCGGGCCGTATCGGGTCACCTCGAGCTTCTATCGCGAAATCCCGGAGTGGATTGCCGGATTCGCGATCACCACAGCCGTTTCCACCAGGGACAGCTGAGGCATTCCCGACTGCACAAAGGACGAGGGAGGCGGGTGGCCTTCCTCGTCCTTTGCTGCAGATGGCCCGGCTGAATGACATCAGCTGCCGGCCCCCGCTTCGTCACGGATGACCGCTATGGTGCCGACGATATGGAATTCCATCGCGCTACGCGCAGCAGCCCCGTCCCGGTTGCGCAGCGCCTCGATGATCTCTCGGTGATCGTGCTGACGTTCGGGTAGCGCACTCGCCAACGGATTGGGGATGCCGGTGGTGTTGATGAGGAAATCCGAGAGATCCCACATCCGCTGGCTCGTCTCTGCCATGATCCGGGAATGCGCCATAGCGTGGATCATCGCGTGGAATTCGCGATTATGGACGCGGTAGCCGCGGGCTCGGACGTCGGGATCGCCCGATCCGACGAGTGCGTCGATGCGGGCTGAGATCAGGTCCAGCTGCTGCATCTGTGTCTCGGTCCGGCGGGTAGCCGCAACTGCCGCGATCGTCCCCTCGAAACCGCCGAACAGAGTGTAAAAATCCTCGACCTCGCGCCGGCTGTACGAGACGACCTCGCAGCCGATCTGGGGTGCGATATGAACCAGCTTCTCGCTGGACAGCCGACGTAGCGCATCCATCACCGGCTGCTTGCTGACCCCGAACTCCTGCCGGATCGACTCGACGACGATCTTCTCCCCGGCGCCGTAACGACCCTCCATCAGGCGCGTCTTGAGGATGTCGTACAGCGCGGACGACAAACGAGCTCCAGAAGTGCGCGCGTTGGCCAAGAGACTGGCCGCCTCGTCACCCAGCCCCGCACCGTCATAGGCGACGCTCATCAATACATCCTCTCGGTTGTCCGTCACGGTGTCACCCGGTCCCGGGTCCTTCAACAGAATGCTTGCATTCTAGTACTTGTGGTGTGGGTCACCCTCGACTATATTCATCTCTAGAACGCTAGCATTCCACCGGATGGGCTTAGGGCTCGTTTACCGGACTACATCACCTCCGGACCACGAGTAAGGGCCTGACCCACAAACGAATCCGAGGCGCAGGAGTTCGACCTGCAGCGCGTTCGGAGCCCATCGAGGGGCGGTCCCGACCACCTCTCAGCCGACCGGCCGTCCCGAAACAGCCGACCGATATACACCCGCCGGCGCTCTGCGGGACACAGCAAGGAGAAGCACATGGAATTCTGCATCGGCACCTGCGCCAAGATCGACCAAGTGGCGATGGTCAAACAAGCCGAGGACCTCGGGATCACCCACTTCGGTGTCGGCGAAGGCCCCTTGCTGTTCAGCGACCCGTATCAGTTCCTTGCTCTCGCGGCGCAGCAGACCAGCTCCATCGCGCTGGGGACGATGGTGACGAACCCCCTGACCAGGATCGCCCCGGTCACCGCAAACTCGATGGCCACCCTCAACGCTTTGGCGCCGGGGCGGACGTTCCTCGGAATCGGCACAGCCAACAACGCCCTTCGGTCGATGGGGAACCGGCCGGCGAAGATATCCGAACTTTCCGACGCCATCGAGGTCGCGCGAGAACTGATGGCCGGGCGCCGCATCGCCCACCACTGGCTCGGAGAAACCCGGGACGTGGAATTCCTCGATAGGCAGAGCGGGTACTACAACGTCACCGACCATATCCCGATCTGGGTAGCAGCAGGCGGGCCGCGCGGGCTCAGGGAAGCCGCCAAGTATGCCGACGCGGTCGTCTATTGCCTGGGCCCCGATGCCGACATGATCCGGTTGATCCGGCGTGAACTCGACAAGGCGGTCGCTGACGCCGGCCGCTCACCCGGATCGGTCAAGCTCGTCTCCCTGTCGTGGTTCTATCAGCTTCGCAACGGCGAAACCTGGGAGGACGGCGTCACCAACGGCTTCGGCTCAGGCCCGATAAGTTCGTGCATCACCAATTCCGGGCTGATGAACCAGCATCGAGAAGAACTCGGTGATCCCATCGTCGACGCCTCCATCACCGCGGCCCAGGCGTACCTCGGCGATCCGGCGGCCTCTGATCAACCGCACTACCTCGATGTCTGGGCTCGGTATCTGCGCGGACTCGATCCGCGACATCGCCCGATCATCACCAAGGAACTGGTCGATTACTGGTGTCTCTATGGATCCCCCGCCGAACTGCGTGAAAAGGCCACTCTGATGCGTGAATCCGGTGTCGACATCCTTCAGGTGTTCTTGTCCAACCCTGCCACCGCATCCCGAGATATCGACGACGTCGGCCATTCGATCCTCGCCCACGCCTGACCCGGCCCGCACCCACAGGAGCTTCCATGGAACTCGATCCCCGCACCACCGCTGTCATCGCAGTCCACTGCCAAGGCGATATCGTCGGGCCTACCGGCGCCTTCGCAGACTTTTTCCACCAGCAGGTGACCGAACACCACATTGTCGAACGCGTCGCCGCCGTCACCGAAGCAGTCCGCGAGGCCGGCGGCACTGTGGTCTACACCCGCGTCGCGTGGAAACCCGATCATTCCGACCTTCACGTCAACTCGCCGCTGCTCGGCATCGTTGCCCAGACCGGATGCCTCAAAGAGGGAAGCGAGCTCGCCGCGATCGTCGAGCCGCTCGCACCCCGCACCGCGGATATCGTTGTCACCCATCAACGGATCGGGGCGTTCACCGGAACCGACCTCGACACCATCCTGCGCGACAGGAACCTCACCACGCTCGTATTCGCAGGCGTGGCCACCAACGCGTCCGTAGAAGGAACCGCGCGAGTAGCAAGCGATCTCGGGTATCGCGTAGTGATCGCGGCCGATGCTTGCTCGGCCGCCACCCCCGAAGCACACGCGGCGAGTATCGACTCACTGGCCCTGCTCGGCGAGATCGCCACGGTCGACGAAATCCGCACCGCGCTCACCACCGCAGTCACGAGGACACCCGCCTGACCGTAGCCCCGAACGCGGTACGCAAGCCCGGATCGGGCCCCAAGCCGCCACTCGCACCTCCGCCCCGTGCCCTCCCGGCACCAGATACCCGAACGACCCGCTCACAAGGAGTTCGCCTCTCAATGAATGCCACCATGCGCGCAGCTCGCCTGCACCACATCGACGAGCCGATGAAGATCGAGGAGATCCCGATCCCCCAACCGCGCGCAACCGACGTGCTGGTCCAGGTCAAGGCATGCAACGTCGTACCCAACCTGAGCAATGTCCTCGCCACCTATCACGAATGGTTCCCCTACCTGCCACTACCCGAACTTCCCGCGATCTTCGGCCTCGACTCGGCAGGCATCGTCACTGCTGTCGGAACTCGTGTCACCGATGTCACCGTCGGGGACCGCGTCTATGTGAACCCAGGCCTGTCATGCGGCGCGTGCCGCGCGTGCCGACAGGGAAAAGACCAGAACTGCGATCGATACACGTTCATGGGCTACTTCTCGTTCTGTTCCGACGGCCGGACCATGTTCGACGCCTATCCCTATGGCGGCCTCAGCGAGTACCTGACCGCCCCACAACGCAACCTGGTGAAGCTACCGGACTCGGTTACCTACGAAGAAGGAGCGCGATTCGGCTACCTGGGGACCGGCTACTCCGCATTGCGGAAGGCCGGAGCGGGACCGGGTACCACCGTCCTGATCGACGGTATCTCAGGCACACTCGGCCTGGGGACCTGTCTCAGCGCGCTCGCTCTGGGCGTCACCCGCATCTTCGGCACCGGCCGCAATGCGGCGTTGCTCGAGGAGGTACGCGCGATCGACCCCCAGCGCATCCAGGTCCTACCTGCGGGAGCCGACGATCTGCGCAACTGGGTGCACGAACACAACAGCGGAGACGGCGTCGACATCGTCATCGACGCACTCGGTCCCGGCGCCCCCGCCGAATCCTTCCTCGACGCGGTCAGCACCCTGCGCCGTGGCGGAGTGGCGGTCGATATCGGCGGCATGATGGAACGCCCCCCACTGGATATGTTCTCGCTGATGTGCCGGCAGATCAGCGTATTGGGAAGCCTGTGGTTCTCCACCGCCGAGGCACAAGATATGGCCGACCTGATCGGGGCCGGCATCCTCGACCTCTCGGTGCTCGAGCACCACCGGTTTCCGCTGGAGAAGATCAACGAGGCACTCGCCGACCTGCCGGAACGGCACGGCGGTTTCACCAATTTCGTCAGTATCCCGTGACGATGAGAAGACCACTGACAGCACGGAGACCGTTGACTCTGCGGCGCAGACCCCGTTCCGATAGCCGGTGAAAAGCGGTTCTTCTACCGTTCGGCGGGATTGTGCCGCCGAACGGTAGAAGAACCTCAGCCCGAGCTCGCCAGCAATTCGTGTCCGCACCGCTCGATCCGAAGAAGTTCGTCCGTCGGCAGATCCCGAGCCGGGTATTCCCCCTTGGATACTTCGTAGGCCGCGCGGAGGGAACCGAGCTCGAGCACGAGCTGCCATCTGGATTCGTCATCCAGTGGCGGTGATTTGGTCTCGGTGACGTTCCGGCACCGCCGCATACTCTGCTCGAGAACGGCGAATGCGCGGCGGTTACGCACGACAACCGCGCAGACAACACCAGCCGCCGCTCCGATGAGGGTGTCCACCCACCGGTCGCGCGTCATCACCCAAGCATCACCTGGGGTCGCGAGGGTGACCAGCAAGATCGCCGTCGGGGTAATCAGGATCATGCCGTAGCCGTAGTTGCGCACGACAAGCATCTCACCCAGCACCATGCAGGCAACGATCACTGCCGCAAGAACGAATGGAGAGGACACCGAGGACATAACCGCCATACAGATGGCCAGGCCAGCCATCGTCCCCACAATGCGCTGGATCAACCGGTGAAGGCTGGCAGTACGACTCGATACCTGCAGAATCGCTATGGCTGTCACCGCAGCCCAGTAGGAATGCCCGGCGCCGACCGCCAGCGCCACACCGCCGGCCAGAAGGCACCCGCAGAAAACCCGGGCTGCGCCGGGCATCTCCGCCGAGGACGGACGACATGCCGCCCGAATCGCGCGAAACGCCGAGAAGCGAATGCGCTGCGCGGCCGCAGCTGCCCTCGCTTCCATGGCGAGGCCCTCGATCTCGTCGCGTTCGCTCTGTGTCGGCAGGAACGCCAGCCGCGGCGAGAACCGGATGTGCGAGGCCATCTTCAGCAATTCCCTATACTCCTGGCTGCTCACCGGGCACGATCGGAGAAGAAAACTCTCCGCTCGTGCGGTCATGGCTGCCAACGTGCGCCGCGACTGCGGACGCCGACGAGCCGAGGCCGAGAGCGCCGTCCACGCGGTATAGATCTGCAGAGCAGCCTCTTGTCTGGCACGCCCGTCGTCCGCTGCGGGAAGCGACAGTTTCGCGACGTTGCGCAACGCCCGCGCCACTGCAACCCGGGTGGGCCCGTGTGGATCGAAGAGCCACGGGAACATGCAGACGCACCACGCGAACATTGCACCCGATACACAAGCCGCGAAGACGGCGGCGAGTGAGGGCACCGGGGGTGGAAGGAACGCGGTGGTCGCGCAGGCGAACCCGATGATCAGCCCACCTGGTGGTCCGGATCGAGCCACGTCACAGAGCAATTTCGCCAGTGCCGCGAACACGGCCACCACGATGAGCCGGACATGGTGGTCTGTAAGCATGGACGACGACCAAACACCGAGTACAACCGCCGCGACAAGCGCGGCCCCCACCCATGCCAGCACCTGTGCACGGCGCCGGTACGGGTCGTTCTTGCTGTACAAGGCGGCCAGTGAGCCGAGCGCCAGATATGGAACCCACATCGCCGAGCCCGTCGCAAGGGCAAAAAACAGGGGAACACCCACGGCAATACCGGCTCGGACGGCGGGTGCCACAAACGCATCGGCGGGACGGGCCCTCAGAGCTGCTCTCACATGGTCCGTTACGTGCACAATGCACCTTATCAACTAGAATGCTAGACGTCTAGACGTACCACTGCGTTCACCGGTGCCGATCGGGAAGAGGCTGCGCTCGGCGGAAGCGCGCAACCCGAGCTCGAATACCAACCGGGACAGCCGAGAGCGCGGCCCGTTACGGTCGAGCAGCCCGACGCCGACCAAATCTGTGGGCAACCGATGCATCGTGGCTTTGGGCAGACCGCTCCGCTCCCGGTCACGGACCTGCGCGAAGGTCAGAGTTGTGGACTCGATCGTGAAAGCCTGCAGATCAGCGTGGCCTTTCCCAGAACGGTGTCCCTCGCCGCGCCCGAAACCGGCCGGGATCGGTCGAGAATCGATCGCCGCTCATCGCTGATCCCGGTTTCGCTGAGGTCACCCAGCGCAGCGCTGATGCCACGCCGGTAGGCTCCTCCTATCGAGGGAGGTGAGGACCTTGGATATCCGACAATTACGATACTTCCTCGCTATCGTCGACCACGGCGGGTTCGGTCGCGCTGCCGAACATCTGCGAGTCGCACAGCCGTCACTGTCGCAGTCGATCGCCGGCCTGGAGCGAGATCTCGGCGCCAAACTGTTCCACCGGCTCAGCCGGGGCGTGGTACTCAGTCCCGCCGGTTCGGCCTTGGTCGAGCCTGCCCGCAGCGTGATGCGAGGTCTGCGCACAGCGCGGGAAGCGGTCGAGTCCGTCGATGACCTGCTGCGCGGAACCGTCGAGCTCGTCACCATGCCGGCTCCCGGAATCGAGCCGCTGGCCACTCTCACCCGCCGACTGCGGAAACGCCATCCCGGCCTCGCGTTGAGAGCGGGGGGCGCGTTCGCTCCCGGAGAGGTGATAACTCATCTCAAACAGGGTGCATACGAGTTGGGGCTGGTGGGGGTTACCGGGCCGATTGAAGAGCCGGGGCTGACATCGTTATTACTGGAGGACCAGCCGTTCTCGGTGATCGGGGCACCCTGGGCCGATATTCCGGACGGAGAAGTGGTGTCCCCGGCGATCTTGGCCGGGGCGGATGTGATCGAGTCTCCGAGCAGCGGAACACTCATGCGACGAATCGTCGATGATCTGCTGCGCCAGGACGCCGATGTCCACATCGTCGCCGAGGTGTCACATAGGACCTCACTGTTGCCGTTGGTACTCGACGGTGTAGGCCTGGCGATTGTCCCCTCGGCATGGGCTCCGATGGCCCGCCGGGCCGGAGCAAGGATCGCCGAACTGGACCTTCCGGCACGGCTCAGCGTCGTGCTGCTCGCCCGCGACGGCGTACTGTCCGCGCCTGCCCAGGCGTTTCTCGCCGAAGCCCGTGCCTATCGGCCGGCAGATTATTTCCGTACCTCGATCGACTCCGCCGACGCCGCCGAAGTGCAGCCATAAGCATCTCCTATCCGCGCGATCCGAAACTGGTCTTGGACCACCCCATCTGTGGCTTGGTTCACTCGCATCATTCCCGATTGATGACGCAAGGAGTGATCGACGCCATGACCCGCACTCACCGAACCTTCCGGATCGCGAGCATCCCCGCCGATGGCGTGGGAACCGAGGTGGTTGCCGCGGGCCGCGCCGTCCTCGACCGCCTGGCGACAACATCCGGTGAATACCAATTCGAATGGGTCGAATTCCCCTGGGGATGTGAGTATTACCGCTCCACGGGAAGAATGATGGACACAGACGGACTCGATCGCCTCCGGGATTTCGACGCGATCTATTTCGGCGCGGTCGGCTGGCCCGATGTGCCCGACCATGTCAGTCTGTGGGGGCTACGCCTGGCTATCACGCAAGGTTTCGATCAGTGGGCGAATGTGCGACCCGTACGCTTTCACCCGGCGGTGGCCTCACCGCTGCGAGGTGCAGAGGACAAGAATCTCGACTGGGTGGTCGTTCGGGAGAACAGCGAAGGCGAGTACGCCGGCCTCGGTGGCCGCAATCTCGCCGCACGCGGCCCTGGAAACGAGGTCGCCCTGCAGACAGCACTTTTCACCGAAAAGGGCTGCGAACGTATCATGAGGTTCGCCTTCGACCTTGCACGTACCCGGCCGCATCGCAAGGTCTCCAGCGTGACGAAGAGCAACGCCCAGCAGTACGGCATGGTTCTGTGGGACGAGGTTTTCACACGCGTCTCGGGCGACTACCCCGATGTCGAAACCGAATCAGTGCTGGTGGATGCCATGTCCGCCAAATTCGTCCTGCATCCCGAAGAGTTGTCCGTAGTCGTCGCCTCCAACCTGAACGCCGATATCCTGTCGGACCTCGGCTCAGCTCTGGCCGGCAGCCTCGGATTGGCGGCCAGTGCGAACCTCAACCCCGAGCGTCGCTTCCCCAGCATGTTCGAGCCCGTCCACGGCTCCGCGCCCGATATCGCCGGACAAGCAGTGGCCAACCCTATCGGAGCGATTCTCAGCGGCGCGCTCATGCTCGAGCATTTCGGCCTCCACGACGATGCCGCCAGGGTGCACAAGGCTGTCGATATCGCTCTCGGCGGCGGAATCCTTACGCGTGATATCGGAGGTTCGGCAGATACCGCCCGAGTGGTCGCCGCCATTATCGACGCCCTCTGAATCAGCTCCCGATAGGGGCTTCTCCCGCGCCTGCAGCCGCGGGACCCCGACTCGCACCTTTCTCTCCCTCGTTGCAACGGAGCAACTCATGTCTCGATCCAGCACTACCGGCAGTACTCCCGCCAAAGTCGCCTCGGCCAGCTTCATCGGTACCAGTATCGAGTTCTACGACTTCTTCATCTTCGGCACCGCCGCGGCATTGGTCTTTCCGACCCTGTTCTTTCCCGGCGAGAGTCCATTGATCGGCGCACTGCTGTCGTTCGCCACATTCGGCGTCGGGTTCTTCGCCAGGCCGGTCGGCGGCATCGTCTTCGGTCATTTCGGCGACCGCGTCGGCCGCAAGAAAATGCTCGTCACCTCTCTGGTCGGAATGGGGGCGGCAACGTTCCTGATGGGCCTGCTACCCACCTACGCGACGATCGGCATCGCCGCGCCGATATGCCTGGCACTGCTACGCCTGGTACAGGGATTCTGCGTCGGCGGTGAGTGGGGCGGGGCCACGCTCATGGCCGTCGAACACGCACCACCGCATCGGCGCGGCTTCTACGGCGCCTTCGCCCAGATGGGGTCTCCGGCAGGCGTGGCCATCGCCACCCTCGCATTTCTGCTCGTCGCGCAACTCTCCGATGAGGCGTTCCTGTCCTGGGGCTGGCGACTCCCGTTCATGTTCAGCGCGGTACTGGTGATCCTCGGGCTGGCCATTCGACTACGGCTTGCCGAGAGTCCGGCATTCACCAGAGTTCGACAGCAGCAAGCACAGGTTGCACTGCCCGCGAAGACCGCCGTCCGTAACTGGTGGCGCCAGATCCTTCTCGTGGCCGGCATTTTCGTCAGCCAAGGAATCTTCGCCTATATCTGCATGTCCTATCTGGTTTCCTACGGGACTTCGCAGCACGGCCTCGAACGGACGTCGGTGCTACTGAGCGTCTTCGCCGCGGCCGTCGTCGCCACGGGACTGTACGCGGTGTTCGGTGCAGTATCGGACCGTATCGGCCGACGAACCACCTACACAGTCGGAGCCGTCGCGATGGCGGTAGCGGTCATACCGACGCTGGCGCTGATCGAAACCGGTTCGCCCGTCGCATTCGCGGCGGCGATGATGTTGATGTTCGGGTTCGCGATGGCGCCGGCCGGCGGAGCTACCGGGTCGTTGTTCGCCATGATGTTCGGCCCCGAGGTCCGGTATACCGGCGTCTCGCTGGGCTACACCCTCGCCCAGCTCAGCGGTGCCGCGTTCGCTCCACTCATCGCGACTGCACTGTTCGCCGCGACCTCGAGCACCGTTGGACTGGCGCTCTACCTGCTGGGAGTCTCCGGCATCTCCATCCTGTCGCTGCTACTCGTCGGAGGGCCGTGGGGACGCAGTGAAGCCGCCCGTCAAAGAACAGAAGCGGACGCGCAACTCCCCGACACTCCCGGCGATGCCTCGGCGCCATTCGCCTCCCCCGGGTCGCAGCCGAATGCAGCGAACCTGGCTCCTGTTACCGCAAAGGAATAGAACTATGACCGACGAACTACCCGATACCGATGTCATCGTTGTCGGAACCGGCCCGGCCGGCGCCACGACAGCGCTCGCACTCGCGACCTACGGGGTGCGTGTCCACGCGGTCAGCCGCTGGAACTGGCTGGCGAACACTCCCCGAGCGCACGTGATCAACCAGCGCGCGAACGAGGTCTTCCGTGACCTCGGCGTCGAAGACGACATCAGCGCGAAAGCCACACGCTGGGAGCTGATCGGTGATACCACCTTCACCACGAGCCTGACCGGCCCGGAGGTCGCGCGCCTGCGTACCTGGGGCACCGGCGATCATCGGCGAAGCGATTACCTGCTGGGTAGCCCGTGTCCGCTCCTGGACCTGGGCCAACCGCAGCTCGAGCCCATTCTTGTCGACGCGGCCGCGACCCGAGGAGCCCAGTTCTCCTTCAACACCGAGTATCTCGATCACAGCGAGGACGCCGACGGGATCACCGTCACCTTCCGCAACGGAATCGACGGACACGTCTGGTCGCGGCGAGCGCGCTACCTCATCGGCGCCGACGGTGCAAAGTCCGCGATCGCCCAGAAGATCGGCTTGAAGATCGTCGGCGAGCATGCCCGCGCCGGACAGATCTACGCATACTTCCGCGCCGACCTCAGTACTTATGTCGCACATCGTCCGGCGGTGCTTCACTACGTCCTGAACCAGGACACCGGATACGGAGAGCTGGGACTCGGTGTCCTGCGCGCAGTACGGCCATGGACCGAGTGGATGGCGGGCTGGGGTTTCGACAAATCCGCCGGCGATCCCGATCTCGATCACGACAATGCACTGCAGCGGATCCGTGGACTCGTCGGCGACCCAAATCTGGATGCCGAGATCCAATGGGTGTCACCGTGGTATGTCAACCAGGCCTACGCCACCAGCTACGGACGTGGTCGCGTGTTCTGCTGTGGTGACGCCGTACACCGTCACCCTCCCTCGTCCGGGCTGGGCTCGAACACCTCGGTCCAGGACGCGTTCAACCTCGCCTGGAAACTCGCTTACGTTCTGAAAAATTGGGCCGCGCCGAATCTGCTCGACACGTATACCGCCGAAAGGAGCCCGGTCGGCAAGCAGATCGTCGAACGGGCCAATCAGTCCCGCTTCGACTACGCACCATTACGGGCCGCTCTCGGCGCCGTGCCCGACGGACCTGGACTTACTGCGGGCCTGGCTCGCATCCGCGAACGCAGCACCGAAGGCGCAGCAGCTCGTGCGGCGTTGGTGGCGGCGCTCGATCTGAAGAGTTACGAATTCAACGCTCAGGGTGTCGAGCTGAACCAGCGCTACTCCTCATCCGCCGTCGTGAACGACCCGGCGGACGGCGACGAGACATGGGAACGCGATCCCCAGCTGTACTCGCAGGCGACAACCAGGCCCGGAGCCAAGATCCCTCACACGTGGCTGGTGAACAGTCGGGGGCGGCGCGTCTCCACACTCGACGTCACGGGTCACGGTCGTTTTTCCCTCGTCACCGGGCTGACGGGCACCGCGTGGGAAGAAGCCGTGACAAACCTGTGCGTTCCGTGGCTGCACACCGTCATCATCGGCAATGACGAATGCCAGGACCTTTACGGCGATTGGGCGAGACTACGCGAAACCGACGAGGCCGGCGCCCTACTGGTTCGTCCGGACGGATGCGTTGCCTGGCGCCACCGCGCCGCAATCCACGACACCGATACCGCTCTTCACCTTCTGACCGAGGCACTGCACACCATCCTCGGTGTAGAACCGCGCCATATCAGCGCTGATCACGACTTCGCCGCTATCAGCGGACAGCCGCACATTCTCGACACCACCCAGGTCACCGAAGGAGTCATGTCATGACAGCCCCTGGCTACACCAGCATCTGGGACGACCTCGTCGCCACCGAATTCCAGCAGGGATTTCTCGACGCCGCCGGATATCGCACGCGATATCTACACGCGGGTCCACCGGACGCACCGACCTTGCTACTACTGCACGGCATCACCGGGCACGCGGAAGCCTACGCACGCAACCTGGCTTCCCACGCCCGCCATTTCTCGGTATGGGCCATCGATTTCATCGGCCACGGATACAGCGACAAGCCCGACCACTCCCTCGAGATAGAGCACTACGTCGACCACGTGCTCGGTTTCCTGGACGCGATCGGTGTGGACAAAGCATTGATCTCCGGGGAGTCACTCGGTGGCTGGACAGCGGCGCGGCTGGCGATCGACCACCCCGGACGCGTCGAGCGTGTGGTGCTCAACACGATGGGCGGAACCATGGCCAACCCCGAGGTCATGGCCCGCATCTACAACTTGTCTATGGAAGCGGCGAAGGACCCGTCGTGGGAACGGGTGCGAGCACGACTGGAATGGCTGATGGCCGACCCGGCCCGGGTCACCGACGATCTCATCCGCACCCGTCAGGCCATTTTCCAACAGCCGGACTGGCTGAAAGCCTGCGAGATGAACATGGCACTCCAGGATCCGGTGATCCGGAAGCGCAACATGATCTCCGACGACGAACTGCGATCGATATCGGTCCCGGCCATGGTGCTGTGGACGACAAAAGACCCGTCGGGCCCGGTCGACGAGGCCCGCCGAATCGCAGACCTGATTCCCGGTGCACGCCTCGAAGTGATGGACGAATGCGGTCACTGGCCACAGTACGAGGACACGGCCACATTCGACCGCATCCACCTCGATTTCCTGCTCGACCGGTGAGCAGGACGACCTGCGGAGAGGAGCCGACATGACAACCGCGTTGCTTGCAATGTCGCACAGCCCGCTACTTCACGAGATCAAGCCGGCACCCGAGGTGTCCGCTGAGATCGAGGACGCCTTCACCGCTGCCCGGGAATTCGTCGAGCAATTCGATCCCGACCTGATCGTCAACCTCGCACCGGACCACTACAACGGTTTCTTCTACGAACTGATGCCACCGTTCTGCGTCGCGCTCGCAGCCTCCGGAATCGGCGACTTCGGCAGCCAGGCAGGCGACCTGAACGTCCCCGAGGACACCGCCCGCTCGCTCGCCGAGTGGATCCTGGCCGGCGGGGTCGACACCTCTATCTCCCTCCGAATGGAGGTCGACCACGGCGCTGTGCAGCCCATGGAAATCGTATATGGCGACATCACCACCAAACCCGTCGTCCCGATCTTCGTCAACGCTGCCGCGCCACCGTTAACCCCAATGGCACGGGTTCGCCGCCTCGGTGAGCTGCTGGGCACTTGGGCAGCGCAGCGAGACGAACGGATCCTGTTCATCGCCTCCGGCGGCCTGTCGCACGACCCGCCCGTTCCCCGGCTGGATTCAGCGACCGACGACCAGCGCAGAACCCTCATCGGCGCAGGGCGCAACCTGTCGCCAGCAGCGCGGGCTGCCCGCCAGCAGCGCACTATCGAAACCGCGAAAGCCTTTGCCCGGGGTGAGGCCGACATCATGGACCTGGCTCCCGAATGGGATCGAGCCCTGATGGAGATCCTCGCTTCCGGAGATCTGACGCCGATCGACCACTGGACTCCGGCCTGGATGCAGGAGGTGGCGGGCCATTCGGCGCACGAGGTCAGGACATGGGTTGCCGGGTATGCCGCACTGTCCGCAATCGGAGAATACGACGTCACCTTCAGCTACTACAGACCGATACCGGAATTCATCGCAGGGTTCGGGGTGACCACCGTCCTACAAGCCTGATCGATGGTGTGTGCCGAGGCGACCGGGCGCCTCGGCACACACCCGAACGGTGCGGCGCCCTCCAACCTGGCCCAATCGCCGCGTCTGGCTGGTGCCCCGACTGGTCGAAGACCTCGAAGTTCTCCACCCCGCATTGAGCATCGACCTCGTCGAAGCCGAGCCCGCTGCACTGCGATCGCAATTGTTGGACGGACATCTCGACGACTGTTTCATCCACAAAGCACACGCCGGCCGTGCCGTGACCACTCACCCCGTACTGCCCATCCGACTGAGTGTCGTTGTCCGCGAGAGCCATCCACTGGCGCAAAGGGCTTCGGTTTCGCCGTGGACATCGGCCCTGATGAGACCGATAAAGCGCTGCTGAATGCCCGTTCGACTCTGGTCTGCTTCGCGGGTCGCCGGGCTCGCCACGCCGGTCCACGGAGTCAGCGTCGACGGTCGCGACGCCGCAGCGGTGACGGCCGCATCAACACGGGCACGAGTGCTGGGCTTCGGCGGGAAACTATGTATCGATCCCGCCCGGGTCCCGGCCTTGAACGAGTGCGGGCCGATCGCTGCTCAGATCAGCGGGAGGAGCATTGCCGTCAGCACGACGGCGAGCAGGCAGGCATAGGTCCAGGCGTGCAGGTCGGCCACGCACTGGGAGAAGTGTGCCGTGCCTCGCCGCGCGATCACAGCCGTTCGGACAGGTCCAGCCCGTGGTATTGCACGGCGCGGGCCCTACTTGACGATGGTGGTGTTGCGTACCCTGCCGAGGCCTTCGATGCTCACTTCGACGGTTTCGCCGTTGCCGATGTAGCGCGGTGGCTTGCGGGCGTGCCCGACACCGCCGGTCGTGCCGGTGATGATCACGTCGCCCGATCGCAGCGAGACGATATGTGAGATGTACTCGACCAGTTTCGCGGGACCGAACACCAGGTCGTCGGTGGTGGCCGACTGCACGACCTCGCCCTCGAGCCGGGTCTCGACCCGCGTCCCGAGGGTATATTCGGTGGACAGGAATGGGCCGAAGCCACTGGTCTTCTCGAAGGTTTTGCCCTGGTCCCACTGCAACGTGCGGCACTGGTAGTCGCGCATCGTGTAGTCGTTGATCACCGAGTAGCCCGCGATGTAGGTATCCGCGTCGGATTCGGCGACCTGGTAGGCATGCTTGCCGATCACAACGGCGAGTTCGGCTTCCCAGTCGAGTTGCGCGGCAGCGTAGGAGGGGACGACGACGACGTCGTAGGGGCCGGTGAGGGCTTCGGCGAACTTGGCGAACAGGGTCGGGTACTCGGGCAGGTCGCGGCCCATCTCTTTGATGTGGGTGGCGTAGTTCAGGCCGACGCAGATGATCTTGCCGGGCCGGGGTACCACGGGGGCGTAGTCGGCGGTGGTGAGGTCCACGGTCGCCCCGGCCGCTCGCTCGGCGATCGTGGGCCATTCCGGGTTCGCGAGCAGTTCGGACAGATCGGTGCAACCGTCGATCACCGACGCAGTTGTATCGGAATCGACGCGCACGGCAGTGGTGGTGCCATCGCGGCGAAGGGTGGCAAGTCGCATGGTGGATCCAACTCCTCATGAATGTCAGGGGATGCTCAGGGCTGTTCGGCGAAATAGGTGCGGGCGAAATGTGGGCATATCGTCGACGACGAACCGTTCGCGCATCAGCAGCATCACAACCACTTTCGTCGCCAGCGACGTGGATCCTGGGGGAGTCCTGTTGCCTCCTGCACCTGCATCAAGGAAGGGCGATGTACTTGATCTCGAGGTACTCATCGATGCCTTCGATCCCGCTTTCACGTCCGAGACCGGATTCTTTGACGCCGCCGAACGGTGCAGCGACGTCGGAGATAACGCCACGATTCACTCCGACCATTCCGGATTCGATCGCAGCCGCGGCGCGCAAAGCTCGGTCAAGACTCTGAGTGTAGATGTACGCAGCTAGTCCGTACTCTGTGTCGTTGGCGGCGGCGATGCCCTCGGCTTCACCGTCGAAGCCGATGACTGCCGCGACAGGGCCGAAGATCTCCTCTTTGAGAATGCGGGCGTCGGCGGAGACGTCAGTCAAGACGGTGGGTTGGAAGAAGTAGCCTGACGTGCCGATGCTGGACCCTCCGGTCGCGAGAACGGCGCCCTTGGCGACAGCATCCGCGACGAGGTCGGCAACATTGTTGCGTTGCTTCTCATTGATGAGTGGCCCGACCTGCGTGCCATCGACTTCGCCGGGACCGATCGTCAGTGACGCCATCTTCTCCGTGAGCTTCTCGCTGAACTCCGTGCGCACCGAGTTGTCGACATAGATCCTGTTGGCGGCCGTACAAGCCTCGCCGATATTTCGCATCTTCGCTGCCAGCGCACCATCAACGGCGGCATCGATATCTGCGTCGTCGAATACGACGAATGGTGCGTTACCTCCAAGTTCCATCGAGGTTCGCAGAACCCTGTCGGCGGATTGCCTGAGCAGTACCTTGCCAACTCCCGTTGAGCCGGTGAAGGTGAGTTTGCGCAGGCGCGAGTCGCTAATCAACGGACCGGTCAGCGCTACTGGCTGTGTGGTCGGTAGCACTGACAGCGCACCATCAGGCAATCCGGCATCGTGGAGCACTTCGGCGAGCAGCAGCATTGTCAACGGAGTCTCGGCGGCTGGTTTGATGAGCACAGTGCAGCCGGCAGCTAATGCGGGTGCGATCTTCCGTGTTCCCATCGCCAAAGGAAAGTTCCACGGGGTGATGGCCAGCGTCGGTCCGACCGGCTCTTTTGTGACGAGGATACGACCGGCGCCCGAGGGCGATTGTGTGTAACGCCCGCATACTCGGACGGCTTCTTCCGAGAACCAGCGCAGAAACTCGGCGCCATAGTCGACCTCGCCGCGGCTCTCATCGAGAGGTTTACCCATCTCGAGCGTCATCAATAATGCGAACTCGTCGCGCCGTGAGATGAGGAGCTCCCATGCCCGGCGCAGGATCTGAGCACGCTCGCGGGTCGACGTCGCGGCCCACCCGGGCTGGGCCGCGGCGGCAGCGGTGAGTGCGGCTTCGCCGTCAGCGGCGGTTGCGTCGGCGACGTACGCCAAGTCTTCACTGGTCGCAGGGTTGACCACCTTGAACGTGGCGCCTGTCGATCCTGACACCTGCTTGTTTCCGATCCACAGCAGGGTCGGGACGGAGGCGAGAAGAATGGAAGCTGCTGTCATCGTCTTGTCTTTTCAGTGTGTGAGGCGGGCACTGTTATCGGGTCGCTCGATACAGCCTTCGGAATCGGGCCGTGAGGTTGATCTTTCCGTCCAGCCACCAGATCCTTTCCAACCGCTCTGGTAGCGCCGCAAAGAGTTGCCCGTGCCTGCAGCACAGCCCGGTGACGGGATTGGTGTTGATGATGGAGCCGCTACGCGTGCGACGATTGACGACCCAGTGTTTCATGCAAAGTCGAGCGACGTTGATTTTGGCCGCCAACAATGTTGTTGTTCCACACCGAGACTGGAATGTCCGTCAACGGCGTAAATTGTTCATCTCGGTACAACTGAACGGAATGTCGACTCCACCGAGACCGTGTTCGCTTGGTTCGACAACCTCGATCCAGTCGCGCTATCCGAGCAACGCAATGCTCGGTGTGCTCATTCGCCCGTCGGTGTTGTCGTGTCATGAGCGTGGCGTCGTGGCGGCTCCGCAGTCACCCGCAGCGAGGACGCTGTGGTGATCGCGCGCGGTATCCATGCTCGCTGAAGCGGGGTTGACGATCACGTTGGTGAAACCACCATTTCGACTCTCCACCGCTGCAAGCGCCTCGTTGACCCGCGACAACGGAAATACCTCGTGTTCGAACACCGAAAGGTCCAGTGTGCCGGCGTCAGCCATCCGTGCCATCTCCTGTCCTTCGGCGACACTGAACCAATTGGATCCGATGACACTGATCTGGAAACACATCAACTTGAACATGTTCAACGGCAACTCCTCCGACATGCCGCCGATATCGACCATCCGGCCCCCACGACGCAAGGAGTCGATACCAGACAGTGTGATCTCATGCGGAGCACCGGGCCCCACTGCGTCGACAAAGGCGTCCGCTCCGAGACCATCAGTATGCTCGCGAACCCATCCGGGTACGGCACGGTCCCCGTGGACGAGAACGCGAACCCGCTTGGGATCCAACTGCCGGATCCGTTCGAGAAGGTCATGATTTCGCGCCATCACCAAAATCCGGCTGGCGCCCATCCCGAGGGCATTCAGCACCGCCCCCACACCCAGGGTTCCGGTACCACCGTTGATCAGAACCGAGGTGCCCGCATGTACATCACTCTTGCGCAACGCAGAGTACGCAGTGCCCAAGTACCCGAACCGGCATGCCTGCTCGAATGAAACGGAGTCTGGCAATGTGACCAATCCGTCTGCGGGTGTCTTCATGTACTGACAGAACCCACCGTGGGGATAATCCTGGTAAATCTGGTGCGAGTCGGCGCCGAATCCGAAGTAGCCCTGAAAGGTGAAGCTGGGATCGTTGAGCGGGTCACCGGCCCTCGACGCATAGGAGTCACCAGAGTGACGCCCCGGGTTGACGTATACCCGCTCCCCGATCTTCACGTTGCGAACC
This sequence comes from Nocardia carnea, assembly GCF_029869215.1. Classification (GTDB taxonomy): domain Bacteria; phylum Actinomycetota; class Actinomycetes; order Mycobacteriales; family Mycobacteriaceae; genus Nocardia; species Nocardia carnea_B. The sequence continues at coordinate 410 of NZ_JARWPM010000312.1, read as the reverse complement.
TGGGAACCCACTTGGGACACCACTCCCGCTGCGTCAAGTCCGAAGATCGCGGGCAACTCTGGAAGGGGGAGGTAGGGGAACCATTCCGGCCACGAGGTAACCACGTTTCGCAGGTTCGGAACGACGTTACAGGCCTTGACTTCTACGAGGACGTCGCGCGGTCCCGGCTCTGGAACGGGAACTTGGTCGATCTGAAAAGGCCGTCCTACGTCGTGCAGGCGGGCGGCGTGCATGTAACCCATCTAGGTACTCCTCTGGCGTTGAGTCGATTGACCCGTCCCCCATGGATGCGACCAGCCGGAATTAGAGTCTCGTTGGCCCTGATCAGGGGTTAGAAGGGACTATGGGAACCATGGCTGGACGGAAACGGCATTCCGCGGAGGACATCGTGCGCAAGCTGCGGCGCGCCG
>NZ_JARWPM010000311.1 GCF_029869215.1 Nocardia carnea | reverse complement strand
CTGTTGAGAACAACGATCTCACTGTTGCGGCAAGAAGTCAAGAGCAGTGCTCTCTGTATCTATTGCGCCGCCTCCGGCGGCGCGGGGTTGGGGGGCCCCCGGGGGGGGGGGGGGGGGAAAACCCCCCCCCCCCCCCGCGCCCCCCCCCCCCCGCGGCCGGGCCGGCGGGGGCGCCCCCCCCCCCCGGGGGGGGGGGGGGGGGGGGGGGGGGGGTGTTAACAACACCCCCCCCGGGGCCCCCCCCAACCCCGCGCCGCCGGAGGCGGCGCAATATATACAGAATCGCCCTCGTTCGCGGTCAGGAGTGAAGAATGTCTGCCCCTCGTCCACCACTGGCGGGACTGGCTTCGGCGGCCGGTGCCGATACCGCGTTGCGGACCGTCGCCGGGATGCTCGGGCAGTCGCCGGTCGAAATGGTGGCGCCGAGCGCGGCGCGGTCCTTCGTCGCGGCCACCGTCGCCGCCGAGCGGCCGGTCGTCGTGGTCACCGCTACCGGCCGGGAGGCCGATGATCTGACCCTCGAGCTCACCGAGATGCTGGGGCCGGCGGTCGCGCAGTTCCCCTCCTGGGAGACCCTGCCGCACGAGCGGCTGTCGCCGGGCGCCGATACCGTCGGGCGCCGGCTCGAGGTGCTGCGCCGGCTGGCCCATCCCGACGATCCGGTGTTCCCGGAGCCGCTACGCGTCGTGGTCACCACGGTGCGGTCGCTGATGCAGCCGATGGCGGCCGGGCTGGGGGATATCGAGCCGATCGTGCTGCGGATGGGCGGCGAGGCCGATTTCGACGAATTGGTCTCGCGGCTGGTGGAATTCGCTTATACGCGGGTGGATATGGTCGGCAAACGCGGCGAGTTCGCGGTGCGCGGCGGCATCCTCGACCTCTTCCCGCCCACTGCCGACCATCCGGTGCGCGTGGAGTTCTGGGGTGACGAGATCACCGAACTGCGGCCGTTCGCGGTGGCCGATCAACGGTCGCTGGGGGAGGTCTCGCTGGACACCGTGGTGGCGCCACCTTGCCGGGAACTGCTACTCACCGCTGCCGTGCGGGAGCGGGCGGCCCAGGTCGCGTCGGCCAATACCGCGGATGCCGCGCTGGTGGAGATGCTGGACAAACTGGCCGAAGGCATCCCGGTCGAGGGTATGGAGGCGCTGCTTCCTGCGCTGCAGCCGGGCGAGCTGCGGCTGCTCACCGAACAGTTGCCGGACGGCACCCACCTGCTGGTGTGTGATCCGGAGAAGGTCCGCACCCGCGCCGCCGACCTCATGCGCACCGGTGAGGAATTCCTGGAGGCCTCCTGGACCGCGGCCTCGTTCGGCGGCGACGCGCCGCTGGGCGCGCACGGCCTCGACCTGGCGGCCTCGGCGTATCGCCCGCTGACCGAGATTCGCGACAGTGCCGAGCGGCGCGAACTGCCCTGGTGGACGCTGAGCCCGCTGGCGACCGGTGATCCGGCCGAAATCGAGCTGCCGGTGCAGCCCGGCCCCACGGCGCGCGGGTCCGACGAACTGGTGGCGACGATTTTCGCCTCCCTGCGGGCCCACGTCACGACCGGTGGGCGCGCGGTGGTGGTGCTGGCCGGCCACGGTACGGCCCAGCGCACTCTGGAACGGCTCGGTGAGGCCGAAGTGCCCGCCGCCCAGCTGGACGCCGGTGCGGAACCCGCCCCCGGGGTGGTGGGTGTGCTGTGCGGTTCGCTGCACGACGGGGTGATCTTCGGCGACGCCGGACTGGTGGTGGTCGCGGAATCCGATCTCACCGGTAACCGGGTGACGGCGCCGGGAGACGGTAAACGACTCCCCGCCAAACGCCGTAACCAGGTGGATCCGCTGGCGCTGAACGCCGGCGATATGGTCGTCCACGATCAGCACGGTATCGGCCGGTTCGTCGAGATGATCGAGCGCACGGTCGGCGGCGCACGGCGCGAATACCTGGTGATCGAGTACGCGCCGAGTAAACGCGGCCAGCCCGGCGACCGGCTGTATGTGCCGATGGAATCGCTGGACCAGCTGTCCCGGTATGTCGGCGGCGAAATGCCCAGCCTGTCGAAACTCGGCGGCGCCGACTGGGCGAATACCAAGCGCAAGGCCCGGAAGGCGGTCCGCGAGATCGCGGGTGAACTGGTGCAGCTGTACGCCGCCCGGCAGGCTGCGCCCGGTCACGCTTTCGGCCCGGATACGCCGTGGCAGCGGGAGATGGAGGACGCGTTCGCGTTCACCGAAACCGTCGATCAGCTCACCGCTATCTCCGATGTGAAAGCCGATATGGAGAAGCCGGTGCCGATGGACCGGGTGGTGTGCGGTGACGTCGGCTACGGCAAGACCGAGATCGCGGTGCGCGCGGCGTTCAAGGCGGTGCAGGACGGGAAACAGGTGGTCGTCCTGGTGCCGACCACGCTGCTCGCCCAGCAGCATCTGCAGACCTTCACCGAGCGGCTCGCGGGCTTCCCGGTCACCGTGAAGGGCCTGTCCCGGTTCACCGATCCCGCGGAGTCGCGCGAGGTGATGACCGGCATGGCCGAAGGTGAGGTCGATATCGTCGTCGGTACCCACCGGTTGCTGCAGACCGGGGTGCGCTGGAAGAACCTCGGCCTGGTGATCGTCGACGAGGAACAGCGCTTCGGTGTGGAACACAAAGAGCACATCAAGGCCCTGCGCACCCATGTGGACGTGCTCACCATGTCGGCCACCCCGATCCCGCGCACCCTGGAGATGAGCCTCGCCGGTATCCGCGAGATGTCGACCATTCTCACCCCGCCCGAGGAACGGCATCCGGTGCTCACCTACGTCGGCGGGTACAACGACAAACAGGTCACCGCCGCGATCCGGCGCGAACTGCTGCGCGACGGCCAGGTGTTCTATGTGCACAACCGGGTGTCGTCGATCGATAAGGCGGCCCGCCGCATCCGGGAACTGGTCCCGGAGGCGCGCGTGGTGGTCGCGCACGGGCAGATGAACGAGGACACCCTCGAGCGCACCGTGCAGGGGTTCTGGCAGCGCGAATACGACGTGCTGGTGTGTACCACGATCATCGAGACCGGCCTCGACATCTCCAACGCCAACACGCTGATCGTGGAACGGGCCGATACCCTCGGTCTGTCGCAACTGCATCAGCTGCGCGGCCGGGTCGGGCGCAGCCGGGAACGCGGGTACGCCTACTTCCTGTACCCGGCGGAGAAACCGCTCACCGAAACCGCCTACGACCGCCTCGCCACCATCGCCCAGAACTCCGACCTCGGCGCCGGTATGGCGGTGGCCATGAAGGATCTCGAGATCCGCGGCGCCGGTAACGTGCTGGGCGCCGAACAATCCGGGCATGTCGCGGGCGTGGGTTTCGACCTCTACGTGCGACTGGTGGGTGAGGCCGTGGAGGCCTACCGCGCGGCCGCCGACGGGAAACCCGTCACCACCGAGGAGACCAAAGAGGTCCGCATCGACCTCCCGGTGGACGCGCATATCCCGCCCGACTACATCGCCAGCGATCGCCTGCGCCTGGAGGCGTACCGGAAACTGGCCGCCGCCCATGACGATTCCGCGCTGGCCGCGGTCGTCGAGGAACTGCTCGACCGTTACGGCCCGCTGCCGGTGGAAGTGGGCCGGCTGGTGTCGGTGGCCAAACTGCGCCTACTCGCCCGGGAATACGGGGTCGCCGAGATCGCGGTCACCGGTACCACGGTCAAGATCTCCCCGCTCACACTGCCCGATTCGAAACAACTGCGGCTCAAGCGGATCTACCCCAGCGCCACCTATCGCGCCGCCAGCGGCGTGGTCCAGCTGCCGCTGCCCCGCGTACAGGACAGCGTCGGCGCCGACCGGCTCCGGGACGTCGCCCTGTTGCAGTACCTCGCGGATCTACTGCTGGCCCTCGATGGTAAAGCCGCCGGCGCGGTCGACCTGACGGTCGCGACCGAGGTGACCCCGGCCCGATGACCTCCGATCCGGAGCACGATCGGCCCGCAGGGCCCGCTGCCGCATCGGCACGACCGGACGGGCCGGCCGCCGCCCCGCCGTCGGCCGGCACGCATGCGGACCGCCCCGCGCCGAGTGTTCTCGAGGCGGAAACAGCAACAGTGGCAGCGAATTTGGCAGAAGCGGTCGAGGTGATGGACCGGTTGTGGCGGTTCGGCGGCTGGGAGGTCACTCAGACCCACGATTCGTTGCGCCCGTATCTGCTGGAGGAAACCTACGAACTCCTCGACGCAATCCAAGAAGAAGACCCCGGCACCATCCGCGAGGAACTCGGCGATCTCCTCCTCCAGGTCCTGTTCCACTCCCGGATCGCCGAAGCCGCCGGCGAATTCACCATCGACGACGTGGCCGCCGCCCTGGTGGCCAAACTGGTCAACCGCAGCCCCCACCTCGCGGACGCGGCGGGCCCCGGTTTCGACCCGCACGCCTCGGTGACCGAGAAGGTCGCCGCCCAGGAAAAAGCCTGGGAAGAACGCAAATCCGCGGAAAAAGCCCGCCGCTCCTGCCTGGACGGTATCGCCATGGCCCAGCCCGCACTCGCGCTCGCCGAAAAGGTCCGCTCTCGCAGCGCCCGCGCCGGCCTCCCCGACGATCTGATCCCGGAAGACCTGCGCGTCATCCGGCTGGGCGGCCCGGAAAGCGCCGAAGAACGGCTACGCAAAGCCACCCTCGATTTCGCCGCCGCCATCCGCCGAGCCGAGGACTCCGCCGAATCCGCCCGCGGCACCCGGCAGCCGCTGACCCCGGAAGACTGGCACAAATACTGGCAATGAGCCGGTCGGCGGTAGGGGATTCAGCGCGTTGTGAACGCGCCCCCGTTGACATGGATCGTCTGTCCGGTGATGTGGCCGGCGTGTGGTGAGGCGAGGAACTCGATCACTCCGGCGACATCATCCGGTGTGCCGGCCCGGTTGTTGTGGGTGGCGCCGATCAACTGGGCGCGCCGCTGCTCGGTCATCGTGCCCTGGAAGAATTCCGTGTCCTCGATGTATCCCGGCGCGACCGTGTTCACGGTGATCCCGGCCGGCGCGAGCTGCGCGGAGAGGCCGGCCGACCACGCTTGCAGCGCGGCTTTGGCCGCCCCGTAGGACGAGGCGGCGTATTCCGCGCCGATCGAACCGATATTCACGACTGATCCGCCCGCTCGTAACCGGCTGCGCAGCGCAGTGGTGGTCAATACCGCGCTCAGCAGATTCGCGGTCAGATTCGCCTGCCATCGTTCGGCGAGCTCGTTCAATGTGGCTGCGCCGGATTCGCCGGCGGTGAGATCGGTGTTGCCGCCGGCCATGTTCACCAGCACATCCACCGCGTCACCGACCGATTCGGCGAACCGTTCCACCTCCGCCGGACTCCCCGCGTCACAGACGATGCCACGGACGCCGAGTTCCTCGACTGCCTGCTGGAGTCGCTCGGCGGAGCGCCCGGTGATCACCACTGCGTCACCTGATTCGGCGAACCTGCGGGCCACTCGGTGACCTATCCCGGTGGTCCCTCCGGTGACGACCACGGTTCGGCTCATGGCTTCTCCCTCCGCTATATTTAGCGCTAAACATAGCGATCAGGGGAGATCCGGTCAATGACACCAGAAGCGCAGGACGCAATACCGTCCCCGGCGGAGATAGCGGCGGCCTGGGAGCGAGAGTTACCGGGCGCCCGGACCGAATCCATCCATCTGTTCACGCCGCTGTGGCGAGTGGCCAAACTTCTCACCGAGGAACGGCAGCGCACTCTGCGTCGGCTGGGCGTGGACGACGCCACGCTCGATCTACTCAGTACGCTGCGCAGATCCGGCCCACCCTACCGGCTCACCACCCGCCAGATCGCGGCTCGCAGCCTGGTCACCGCCGGGGCCATCTCACAACGGCTGGCCCGTGCCGAAGCGGCCGGGCTGATCACCCGGTCGCCGGCCCCGGAGATCCGCCGTGGCGTCATGGTCGGCCTCACCGCGGCAGGGCATCGGCTCACCGAGCGGGTCGTCCGCGATCTCCTGGCACACGAGACCGCCCTCACCGACCGCTTGTCCGCCGAGCAGCGCCTGGCGTTCACCGCGGCGCTGTCCGAACTCGAGGCGATACTGTCCCCTCCTCCGGCGGGTTGAACGGCGCCCGCGGCCGACAGCCCCGATCAGCTTCTCGGTTGCTGCGCATAACGGCCCTGCGCCGCGCGCCGGACTCGAGGTGGCAGCAGACCGACCTGTTGTATCCGCAGTGGGTCAGGCGAGTAGCTCGTCGGCCCGGTTGATCTCCAGGGCATGGCGCAGCCACTTCTGCAGGCCGGTCAGGCCGGGTCGGCGATGAGGTGCTGGTATGCGGTGTCGACGGGGAGATCTACCGCGAACCAGGCCGCGGGGCGGTCGTCGTCGCGGTCGCACCAGGCTGTCGCGATACACAGCCGGGCCATTTCCGCGGTGGCCAGGCCCGGCAACTTCCAGGTGATTCGGGCCGGGTCTGCGTATCGCACACCGTATTCGGCGGTCAGTTCGCCATCTCTCGGCAGTAGGTCCGCCCATCGGGCGGGTACCAGTCGGCCGTGTGCGGCCTGTGCTTCGAGCAGTTCGTAATCCGGACCGCCGATCGACACCATGTACTCATCGTTCTCGGCGCTCACCGCCGCGAGGCATTCGCCGGAATCCGGGCCTGCGTAAGCATCGGCCGGCGCGGTGGTGAGTTCGGCCGAGACGGACAGGCCGGATAAGCCGCCGTGCCCCTGCACCTGCCAGACCGCGGCCCATGTGTGGACGGGAACCTCGCCGTCCCAGGGCGGTAATGAGACCCTTCCGAGCAGCAGATCGACCGTTGCGCAACGGTGCCGCCAGCGGTGCAGATGGGAGCCGTTCGCCAAGCGCCACGACGTATCCGGGCCGGCGGATAGTTCCTCCGACCCGAGCACGACGGAGAACTCGACTGTACCGAGGGGAGTTTCGACCACAGGCGGACGGCGGTCCACCTGTGCCAGTTGGTCGGTGCGGAGCATGGGCCCATCATGCAGGTTTGCGTTCACCGGGAGGCGAGGGGTCGTCGGGGACCACCTCCCGCGCTCCGGTCGAACGGACTCGCGGCCTGCTCAGTGGCTCAGACGTTCACGCCGTAGTCGCGGGCGATCCCCGCGAGACCCGAGGCGTACCCCTGGCCGATCGCGCGGAACTTCCATTCGCCGCCGCGGCGGTACAGCTCGCCGAACACCATGGCGGTTTCCGAGGACGCGTCCTCGGAAAGGTCGTAGCGGGCCAGCTCGGATCCGGTGTTCAGATCGACGATGCGGATGTAGGCGTTGCGGATCTGGCCGAACGACTGGCCTCGCTGATCGGCGTCGTGAATGGAGACCGGGAAGAAGATATTGGTGATCGTTTCCGGCGTATTCGCCAGATCGACGTTGATCACCTCGTCGTCGCCGTCGCCATCGCCGGTGAGGTTGTCGCCGGTGTGCTCGATGCTGCCTTCCGGGGAGCGGAGGTTGTTGTAGAAGATGAAATGCTGGTCCGAGAGGACCTTCAAACCAGGGCCCGTGGCGAGGGCGCTGGCATCGAGGTCGTAATCGGCACCCATGGTGGTGCGCACATCCCAGCCGAGGCCGACAGCGATCTTGGTCAGGTTGGGGGCCTGCTTGGACAGCGAGACATTGCCGCCCTTGGCCAGTGTGACGCTCATGATCTCCTTCCCGGTGGCGCCGCGGCGCCCGTTCTCAGACCTGCTGTTCGTTCTCCGCCCAGGACTGCAGGGTCGCGACCCGGTGTTCCAAGGCGCGCAGTTCGCTGTCGTCGAGGACATTGCGCTGAATACCCTGGGCGACTTCGAATGCCGACTGCCGGTGATCGTCGATAACGTCCACGTCGAGGCGGACCGCCACGTAATCGTCCGCGCCGGGCATCTCCTCGGCGATCACCTTGGCCGCACCGCGGGCGCACAGCGCCACATTGCCGCCGCCGAGGATCAGCAGCGCCACCTGGGGCCGTTCCCGGAGCCGGGCCAGCGAACCGCGATCGAATTTGAGGCTCAGCAGGATTCGCCGGTCACCGGCGCGGACCGGCCAGGACACCGGGATGGCATGCGGCGCGGGATCGGTGGTGACCAGGACGGCGATGGTTTCCCGCGGCCAATGCGGCAGCGCTTCCAGCTCGGGATGGTCGGTTGCTGGGTGTTCGGCTGGGCTGACTCCGGCTGCCATATCGTCCCCTCCTGGATCGACGTGCTGCGGCGGAGGATGCGCCGCACCGCTCACCAGTCTAGAGGCCGCACCCGACACGCGCCGGGGAAGTACCGGCTCCGACCTGCGGCGGAACCCTGTGCCACCGGCGGGTTTACGCTGAGGGCGGGCAAGGGCGACCTCAGAACAGGAGGTCAGCAAGGCCCTTTCCGGTCGGTGGTCACCTTCCGGCACACCGGTATCGGTACCGGGCTACCGCGTTCGTGGCCTGGTGCCCGCACGGATGTCCGGGGGATGCGGCGTGGAGCCCGGCGACTCGTCGTCACCGCCCCGGGGCCGCGCTCATACTCAGTTCGGCGTGGTCGAGAGGGAGGGTGCGTACCCACTCCCGGCCCATCGTGGTGGCCTTGATCTCGGTGGACGCATCGTGGCGAGCGTGTTCTCCGACCTGTTCACCGCCCAGCCCGGCGAGTTTCGCCGCGGCGATCTCCCCGCCGCGGTTGAACGTGTCGTCGTAGACCGAATCACCGAGGCCGAAGATCGCGAAGCGGAGGCCGGTGAGGTCGGGCTGCCGGTCGTCGAGGGCCTCGAAGAACGGTTCGGCGCCGGTGGGCAGATCGCCCTCGCCGTAGGTGGAGCACACGATGATGTGGAAGATGCGCGGGTCGAGATCGGCGAGGTCGAATTCGGACATATCGAAAACCGAGACCTCGTGCCCGGTCAGTTCCTCGGCGATCGCCTCGGCCACGTTCTCCGCTGTGCCCATTTCCGAACCGAACAGGACGACGATACGCACCGCGCCACTCCTTCCATGCAGCTTTGGAGAGGCAATCCTAACTCACGGTCTCCCGAGGTCGGGGGGCCACCAAGGCGTCGTGCTCGTCCAGTAGACCGAAGTATTTACGCAACATCAGCACGGCGGTGGCGGCCAGGCCCGCGGTGAGCCCCCACCACACCCCGGCCGCGCCGAGCCCCGCGGGGAAGGCCAGGACGACGGCGGTGGGCAGGCCCACGACCCAGTAGCCGACCACCGACAACCGGAATCCGGCCGTGGTCGCCTGCAGGCCGCGTAGCAGGCCGGTCCCGATGTTCTGGGCGGCATCGAAGAACTGCAGCACGATACCGATCAGCAGCAGCGACCGCGCGACCTCGACGGTCGCCGAATCGCCGATATCGAGGAACGGGCGCAGTACGAGCGCGGGTACGAAGACGTAGGCCAGCCCGGTGAGCGCCGCGACCACCGCGGCGAACCGCAGCGCGAGCCAGGCCAGTCCGCGGGCGTGCGCGGTCTCGTCGCGGGCCACGCTGTGGCTGACCAGGATCGAGGCACCGTGCGAGATACCGATGGCGATCTGGAACACGATGTAGATCACCTGGTAGACGACGTTGTGGGCGGCCAGCGCGGCCGGGCCCAGCGCGCCCATGACCAGCGCGAGTACCGAGAACATGCCCGCTTCGGACCCGTAGGTGAGGGCGATCGGCGTACCCAGGCGTAGCTCGGCCCGTACGGTCGCCGGGCGGGCCGGCCACGGGCGGATCGGCAGGCTGGGGCGCAGCTGGGGGTCGCGGCGCACCATGGCCCAGAAGGTGACGAACATGAGCAGGAAGACCAGGGAACTCGCGACACCGACCCCGGTGAGTCCCAGGGCGGGCAGCCCCGCCCAGCCGTGGATCAAGCTCAGCGCCAGCACCAGGTTCACCGCGATGGAACCCAGGGTCACCAGCAGCAACGCCTGGGGGCGCTGCATCCCGACGGTGTACTGGCGCAGTACCTGGAACCACAGGCACGGCAGCAGCCCGGGCGCCAGCGCGACCATGAGCGGCCGGGCCAGTTCCAGCACCCCGGCGTCCTGGCCGAGCCATTGCAGCGACCAGCCCAGGGCCACCAATATCGCGCCGCCCAGTAATCCGGCGGCCGTGGCGATCAGGAAACTCGACCGCACCACATCGCGGACCTCGGGGTCGGGGGGGGGGGGGGGGGGGGGGGGGGGGGGGGGGGGGGGGGGGGGGGGGGGGGGGGGGGTCCGGAGGGGGGGCGGCGGCGGCGGGGGGCGGGGGGGGGCGGGGGGGCGGCCGCCGCGGGCGCGGTGGACATCGACGCCACCCTGCTGCGCTATGTGGACATGGCGCTGGCACAGGCCGAGGCCGGGGCCGATCTGCTCGGGACGAGCGGGATGATGGACGGCCAGGTCGGGGCGATCCGCGCGGCGCTGGACGAGGC
>NZ_JARWPM010000310.1 GCF_029869215.1 Nocardia carnea | reverse complement strand
CGCCCCCCGCCGCGCCCCGCCCGCCGCGCCCCCGGCGCCCAGCGCGCCGCCCCCCCGCGCCGCCACCCGCCCCCCCCCCCCCCCGCCCCCGCCCCCCCCCCCCCCCCCCCCCCCCCCCCCCCCCCCCCCCCCCCCCCCCCCCCCCCCGGCCCTGCACCGGCTCAGGGGTGGGCGCGCAGCTGATACAAACCCTCGGTTTCCGCGACCACCACACCGTCGGTATCGGTGAGCACCGCCCGCAGCGTGAAATCGGCCTTACCGTTCGCCGCGGCCTCCGCGGAGATGCGCTCGATCTCGGTGTCTTCCAGCGTGGCCTGCGCCCGCACCGCCGTGGTCGCCGGTTTGCGGAACGCGATCCGCAGATCCTTCACCAGTGGATAGAACTTCGCGGTGTCGAAACTGGCCACCGCGATGGCGCCACCGAGGATCTCGCCGACGGTGAACAGCACCCCTGCGTACATGACACCGAAATGGTTACCGTTGCCCTCGACGGGCACCGTGGCCACCGCATGGCCGCGCCGCACCTCCTCGGCGTGCACACCCATCCGGTGGGCCACCGGGATGGTGTGCTCCAGCGCCGAGTTCACCACCTCGGCGATGGGCGGATTGCGGGTTTCGCTCATGGCGGCAGGGGCCCTTCCGGGGTGTCAGGCGACGGATTGTTTTTCCGTGGTGGCGGGTGCCGGATCGGCGGCGTCGGGCACCTCGGTGCCGCGTAGTGAGGTCCCCGCGGTCTCCCGCAGGAACGCCCAGGCGACCAGGCCGATGAGCGCGGCACCCGCCATGTAGATAGCGGGGAACAGGCTCCAGCCGGTGCCCTCGATCACCGCTTCGTTCACCAGCGGCGCGGTACCACCGAACGCGGCGGTGGAAACGTTGTAGCCCAGCGCGAAACCCGCGTAGCGGACATGGGTCGGGAAGATCGCGGGGAAGGTTGCGCTGATGGTCGACAACTGCGGAACGTAGAGCAGGCCCAGCACCACGAAGCCGACGATCGCCCAGCCCGTGCCCTGACCCATCAGCCAGTACATCGGTACGGCGAGCACGGCCAGGCCCACCAGCGAGAACAACCACATGGGCCGGCGGCCGACCCGGTCGGAGAACCGGCCGAAGAACGGCACGCACAGCATCATGATGACCTGTCCGACCAACATCATGGCGGTGGTGGTCGACTCCCCGAGGCCGATGGTGTTCTGCAGGTAGGTGGGCTGATAGGTGAGCAGCGTGTAGTTGGCCACGTTCAGCGCCACCACCAGACCGAACAGGACCAGCACCTCACGCCAGTACGTCGACAGCAGCACCCCCAGCCCGCTGTCGGGGTGCTCCGTCTCGTTCACCTCGGTGAACACCGGCGATTCGTCGAGCCGGGTACGCAGGTACCAGCCGATGGCGCCCAGCGGGATCGCGATGAGGAACGGGATCCGCCAGCCCCAGTCGTGCATGGCGTCGGTGCCCAGGATCAGCTGGCACAGCAGCACGACCGCCGAACCGCCGACAAACCCGCCGAGCGTGCCGAATTCCAGGAAACTCCCGAAGAAACCGCGCTTCTTGTCGGAGGCGCATTCGGCGAGGTAGGTGGCCGCGCCACCGTATTCGCCGCCGGTCGAGAAACCCTGGACGACGCGCAGCAGGATCAGCAGGATCGGCGCGAGCACGCCCACCTGGCTGTGCGTCGGCAGCACACCGATCAGACCTGTCGCGGCGGCCATGAGCAGGATGGTGGTGGCCAGGACGACCTTGCGACCCACCCGGTCGCCGAGCGGACCCCAGACGAGCCCGCCGAGGGGACGGAGCACGAACGAGATGGCGAACCCGAGCATCGTGCCCAGGGTGCCCAGATCACCGGGGAAGAAGGCGTCGGTGAGGTAGGTGGCCGTCGCGGCGTAGACGCCGTAGTCGAACCATTCCGTGGCGTTACCCATCGCCGAGGCCGCCACCGACCTCTTCAGATGCGGCGATTGCGGTGGCTCCTCCAGATGAGCCACCTCTTTGTGCTTGTCCAGTTGCGGTGCTTCCGGCTGCTGCTCCGTCACGGTCAGTCCTCTCCGGCGTGCGCGGCCGAGTCGGCCCGGCCGACCCATGATGTCGCGCCCGCCGGCGACCGGGTTCCGGCGAGTATCGACCACAAACCGTTACCCGGGATTTGCCCGAGGTAAACGCGGGCGCGTTGCGGAGCCCCGGGGTCGACCGCTCCGATCAGCTACTTTCCAGCTTATGTGAAGGCGGTCACGCATACCCGGTACCGACCCGCCGCAACCTCGCGCAGACGAGTCCCGGCCAGGGGGGGCGCCGGCCGCCCCCGGCCGCGGGCGCGCCCCCCCCCCCCCCCCGCGCGCGCCCCGCCCCCCCCCGGGCCCGCACCGCCCCGACACCCGCCCCCCCCCCGCCGCCCCGCCCCGCCCCCGCCCCGCGGGGGGCCCCCGCGGCGGCATCGGCCACGCGGCTGCCGCGAGCTACCGGCTACCCGTGCGGGTCACTGCGCCTGCTCGCCTACCGCGACGCCCGGATGCTCGCGGTGGTTGACCTCCACCAAGGGCAGGCGCAGCGCGGCGGGCGCCGAGACGGGTACCACCGGAGCGACAGGCGCGACAGGGGCGATCCGCCGGTACGGCGACCCCAGCGGTGGACGGGGGTCGGCCTGGCCCTTGTTCGGCCACAGCGCGACGGCCCGCTCGGACTGCGCGGTGATGGTGAGCGAGGGGTTCACGCCGAGGTTGGCCGAAATGGTCGAACCGTCGATCACGTGCAGGCCGGGATATCCGTAGAGCCGGTGATAGGCGTCGACCACGCCGGCTTCGGGGCTGTCGCCGATAACGCAGCCACCGATGAAATGGCCGGTCATCGGGATATTGAACACACTGCTGAGCGCGCCGCCGGGGGTTCCGTCGATCTTGCGGGCGACCCGCCGTCCCACCTCGTGCCCGGCGGGAATCCAGGTCGGGTTGGGGGCGCCCTCACCTTGGCGGGTGGTCATCTTGCGCTTGAACAGCCCGCGCTTGGTGTAGGTGGTGATCGAATTGTCCACCGACTGCATCACCAGCAGGCCGATCGACTGCTCCGACCAGTGCCGCGGATTCTGCAGATGCGGCATCTCCCGGCGATGCCGCCACATCTCGCGCAACCACAGGCGGCGTTTGGAAACTCCCGGTTCCTCGCTGACCATGATGCTGCCCAGCAGCGCGATCACATTGCTGCCCTTGCCGTAGCGCACGGGCTCCACATGGGTATCGCCGTCGGGGTGGATCGACGAGGTGATCGCCACGCCCTTGGTGAAGTCGTTGTCCTTCACCCGGCTGCGGATGGCGAGCAGCTCCTCGGAGTTGGTGCGCGAGAGATATCCGAGCCGGCCGGAGATATCGGGTAGCGACCCCGAATCCCGCAGTTTGTGCAGCAGGCGCTGGGTGCCCAGCGAAGCGGCGGAGAAGATCACCTGCTCGGCGGTGAAAGTGGTGCGCTTCTTGCGCACCCACCGTCCGGTGGCCACGGTCCGCACCGCGTACCCGCCGTCCGGTAGCGGTTTCACATCGGTGACGGTGCGCAGCGGGTGCACTTCGGCGCCCGCCCGCTCGGCCAGGTACAGGTAGTTCTTCACCAGCGTGTTCTTGGCGTTGTGCCGGCAGCCGGTCATACATTCGCCGCAGTGGGTGCAGGTGCGCCGGGCCGGGCCCACCCCGCCGAAGAACGGGTCCTCGACGTCCTCGCCGGGGCGGGTGCCGGGGCCGCCGAAGAACACGCCGACCGGGGTGCGCTGATAGGTATCGGCCACCCCCATCTCCTCGGCGACCTCGCGCAGCACGCGGTCGGTGGGCGTGGTCGCCGGGTTGGTCGTCACGCCCAGCATGCGTTTGGCCTGGTCGTAGTAGGGGCCGAGCTCGTCTTTCCAGTCGGTGATATGCGCCCACGGACCGTCGCGGAAGAATTTCTCCGGCGGCTCGTACAGCGTGTTCGCATAGACCAGGGACCCGCCGCCGACGCCCGCACCGGCCATGATCAAGGTGTCCTTCAACAGCGCCAGCCGCTGGATACCGAAGCACCCGAGGAAGGGCGCCCACAGGTACTGCCTGGCACGCCAGGACGTTTTCGCGAATTCGTCGTCGGCGAAGCGGCGGCCGGCCTCGAGGACACCGACCCGGTAACCCTTCTCGGTCAACCGCAGGGCACTCACGCTGCCACCGAATCCGGAGCCGATGACGAGTACGTCGTAGTCGAAGGTCTGGCCGGGCCCGGCGCCGGTGCCGGGACTCGTTGCGGAACTGGACATTCTTCCGAGACTATGGCCTGGGTCACGCCCGCGGGCACATACCCGCGGACAGGAAATCGGCACTTTCGGCCAACCTCCGTCCCACGGACGGTCCCTGTCGGTATCCTCCGGGCAGATCGCGCCGGCCGCGCCGCGACGGCACGCGCCGGTCACCCCGGCAGCTCCCTCGGCCACCGCAGCCGATCGGCTCAGCGGCCCGCGTCGATCGCCGGTTCGTCTCCGGATACGGGCACCTCGGCAGGGACAGGCGGCGGGCCCGGATCCGCGGCGGCCGAGGCACCCGGCCGGCCGTGTTCCACGACGAAACTCGCCCGGGTGACCACGGGGGCGCCCGGCTCCCGGACGAACGGCACCACCCGGAAATCGCTGCGCCACAGCTGATGGTCCACTTCCACGCGGACATATCCGCGCTGCCCGTTGAAGAACTTCATATCCGGATTCGCGGCCAGCAGGGTCCGGCCGCGCGGGGTCAGATCCGCGCCGTCACGGCCGGTGGTGATCGAGGTGCCGGTGAATTCGGTGGCGATGACCGGCGATCCGGGGTCGCGGTAGTCGCCGCGGATATCGACGACGTAGTTCTCGTGCCGGTCACCGGTGAGCACCACCAGATCGCCCCGGCCGCGGGCGGCGGCCGCGGCCAGCACCGCGTCGCGGTCGGCGACGTAACCGTCCCAGGCGTCGGTGCCGACCGCGACCGCCGGGCCCGGGTCGTAGTCGGATTGCGCCATGGCGACCTGATTGCCCAGGATCTGCCAGCGCGCCGGGGAACGGGTGAGCCCGTCGATCAGCCACTCGCGCTGTTCGGCGCCCAGGATGGTCCGGTCGGCGGCGAACCGGTCCGGGCAGTCCACCACGAGGTTCGCGCCGTCCCCGCAAACCAGTGGCGAACGGTATTGGCGGGTGTCGAGCATCGTCAGATCGGCGAGTGAGCCGAAGGCGTACCGGCGGTGCATCCGGGCGTACGGCCCCGCCGGTAGCTGGCCGATCCGCAGGGGCAGATGCTCGTACATGGCCTGGAACGCGGCCGCCCGGCGGCGCCGGAACAAGGCCGGCAGCAGATGGATATCGATGCCGGCGCCCGGCTCGAAACCCGCCCAGTTGTTGTCGATCTCGTGGTCGTCGAAGGTGCAGACCCACGGGAAGGCGGCATGTGCCGCACGCAGTTCCGGCTCGGCCTTGTACTGCGCGTAGCGCAACCGGTACCCCGTGAGATCGGTCGCCTCGGCCCGCAGGGTCGCCGGTATCGCGACCCCGGCCCGGCCGCGCGCCCATTCCATTTCGTAGATGTAGTCACCGAGATGCACCACCAGATCGAGGTCTTCGTCGCACAGATGCCGGTAGGCGGTGTAGTACCCGGAACTCCAGTGCTGACAGGAGGCGAAGGCGAACCGCAGCCGGTCCACCCGCGCGCCCGCGGCGGGCGCGGTCCGGGTGCGGCCGACCGGCGAGATCGCCGGCCCCGCCCGGAACCGGTAGAAATACCAGCGATCCGGCGCGAGCCCCCGGACCTCCGGGTGCACGCTGTGCCCCAGTTCGCGAGTCGCCACGGCGCTGCCCCGGGCAGCGATTCGCCGGAACTGCTCGTCCTCGGCGACCTCGTATTCGACGGTGACGGGTGCGCGGCCGGTACCACCCAGCCCGTCCGGGGCGAAGGGGTCGGGCGCCAGGCGCGTCCACAACACCACCCCGTCGGGCAGTGGATCGCCCGAGGCGATTCCGAGCGAGAAGGGATCACCCAGCAGCCGCGGCGCCCGCAACGGCGCACTGCTCACCAGACCCGCCCCGGCCAGCACCGCGACGGCACCGGCCGACCCCGCTTGCAGCAACGTGCGACGAGATACGGGCATAGATCAAATTATTGCCTGTCCCCCGTAGTACTGCGCCGCGGCCCATCGGCTGCCGACCGGCCATACCGGCGACGAGGGCCGGCTGCCCATCCTGGACGAGCCACAGATCCACGCGGCCGCGGACCGGCATTGCCGCACAGCCGAGTCCGTCTTCGGTACCACCTCGCCGGGTGCGCGAGAACTGGACCGGTACCGGTTACTCGGCCGCCGCGACAGTTCGCGGCGCACCCGGCCGGTCACCGGAGGACCGGCCGGGCCCCGGGCCTACAAATCAGCGAAGCACACCACGAAACGGCGCTGGTCGTAGACGAAACCACGATCGGCCGACGGACAGGCGTTCACGCTGTTGGTATCCGGCAGGATGCTGATCACCTGCACCCCGCCGGGTGCGCACTCGGTGCGCTGGGGCTGATCGCCCGAGACATCCGCGCAGCTGCCGACGACCCAATCGATATCGAGGCACAGCGTGGTATCGGCGATGGTGTGAGTGGTATCGCCGTCGGCGGGACAGGCGGTGCCCACCGGGCCGGCCGCCGATACCTTGTACCGGGACTCCGCACTGCCACACGGTGCCTCGGTGACTTCCTTCTCACCGAACGCGCTCAGGCATTCCCCGGCCACCACCTCGACCTTCGGCGGCGCCTGTTTCGCCTCCTTGTTGGCCTCACCGGCAGTACCCATGATCTCCGGTGTGGTGGTCGGCGGGACGCTGGGCGATACCGTAACCGGCGGCGGGGCGGCCGGGGCGCCGGAGGTCGTGGTGGTGCCCGCGACCGAGCTGGTGCCCGCCGAGCTCGGCGCCGCCAGATCCTGCGTGCTCTCCTCCGTACCACCGGCGGTGGCCATCAACGCGGCGATACCGATACCCAGCACGATCGAGGTCACCACGGCCGCGATGGCGATCGCCGCCGCGGTCGCGCCGACCCGAGCGCGTTTGTCCTGCGGCGAGAGCTGCGGCTGACCGCCGTCCTCGCCCGGTACCGGTTCGGTCACGGCTCGCCGCGCAGGACCGCCGTCACGGCGTCCCCGAACGACTGCCCACCGGTGATGTAACCGCCGGCGACCGCGCCGACGACCAGCCCGATCGGACCGGTGATGATGCTCAGGAAGCCGAGCCCGACGAGCGCGCCGAGCAGACCGCCGAGCACCGCGCCGACCGCGACCCCGGCGACGTTCTTCTCCAGTTCGGAGGTCAGCCGGGCCATCGAGCTGACCGGCCGCATCTCGCCGATGTTCTCGGCGGTGACGGTCGGGGTCAGTTCTAGTGTGCTGCCGTCCGCGCTGATTTCGTGCGCCACGGCCATGTCGCTACCGGAGATCTCGTATTCGAGCGGGACCTCGGCCACGACGGCACCGCTGACGGCCTTCAGGATCGCCTTGGCGCCGTCCGGGGTCAGTTCGAAGCGGCCGTTCTCGACCGCGGTGGTGATGGTCTGCGTCTTCTGATCGACGCTGGTTTCGTAGGCAACGCCCTGATCGACGCCTTCGCTCTTGATCTCGGGAGCCGGCGCCGCCGGTTCGGCGTGCACGGTCGCGGCCGAAATACCGACGGCAGCGACAGACAGAAGTGCGGTTGCGGCGAAAGTGCCGAACTTCATGACGTTCTATTCCTTCTCACGTGGACCGTCCGAGCCCGGGCGGCTGCGATTTCAGTTCGCGCACAGGACCATACCGATATTCGGAGAAAAGGTGCACACCCGGATATAAAAGGAAAATTCATACTTTAAAATTGCTGCAGAATAACTCGATTATCTCTCCGCATTCGGCCCGAACCCCTTGGGTGCAACGGTTATACCCGGTTGCCATATCCGCCGCGGCCGATCCGGCGAGACGTCAGCACTCGTCCGGCTACCCCGCCGCGTCGATAACGTTTACGCACCGTTCTTCACCGAAGCGCCCCGAATCGTTACACCCGCACCGCAATGTCGCGTTTTCGCTCGCCGACGAATACCCGATTCGTGACCCGCTCACACACTTTGTGATCGTGGCGGACTGTGCGCCGTGACCCCGAGGTGCTGGACTTCTCCACAAGGATGTCCCATGCCCCGCCGATCCGACCGGAGCCCGCGATGAATACTTCGGGAAGCAAACGTTTCGGATTCGCCACCGGCGTGCTCGCCGTGGCGGCCGCCGTCGGCCTGCCGGCCACCGCCTCGGCCGCTGTCACCGATATCGAGATCTACGGCGGATTCGGCCTCGGCTTCGTCCAATACGGCGTCGGCTGCACGTATACGGTGACGGCCCTCGGCGCTCCCGGCGATCGGGTCGCCTTCACCGATCTGGCGAACGGGCGACCCGGCGGCACTTTCGGACCCGTGGTGGAGGAAGAGCCCGGAGTGTTCAGCGCCGATTGGGATCCGGCCGTCACCGGCCGCCACACGCTCTCCGCCGGGGGCGCCGCCACGGAAGTGAACGTCGAGACCGGCTACGACTTCGGCATCATCTGTTTCACTCTGCCCGAACGGGTGCACCTGCCGTTCTGACCTCCGCGATTCGACCCCGGACCGCCCCGCCGGCGCCGCCCGCCCCGATCCACGGCGCTTGACATGCCGCCGACTTTTGACAGACTCCGACGAAATCGCCCGGCGCATCGGTGCGCCGGGTAGGAGGAAGGGATTTCGGATGGGTGTCTACGCGGTCACCGGGGCAGCGTCGGGTATGGGACGAGCCGTCGCCGAGAAGCTGACGGCCGAGGGGCACCGGGTGATCGGCGTGGATATCCAGGAAACCGATATCGTCGCCGACCTGTCCACCGCAGCGGGGCGGCGCGCGGCGATCGACGCGGTGCTCGCCGCCGCGGACGGCCGGCTCGACGGCGCGGTGCTCGCGGCGGGCCTGGGCCCGGTCCCCGATCCCGCCCGGCTGCCGGTGATCGCGGCCGTGAACTATCTCGGCGTGGTCGATCTGCTCGAGGGCTGGCGGCCGGCACTGGCCGCCGGCGGTGCCGCGCGGGTGGTGGCCTTCGGCAGTAATTCGTCGACCACGGTGCCCGCGGTACCGAACCGGACGGTGAAGGCCTTCCTGGCCGGCGATACCGAACGCGCCGTCCGGAGCGTGAAGATCTTCGGCTCGCAGGCGGCACCGTTCGTCTACGCCGCCTCCAAGATCGCGGTCAGCCGCTGGGTGCGCCGGCACGCCGTCCGGCCGGAATGGGCCGGGGCCGGTATCCGGCTCAATGTCATCGCGCCCGGCGCGATCCTCACCCCCCTGCTGGAACGCCAGCTCGCCACCCCGGCGGAAGCCAAGGCCATCAAGGCATTCCCGGTGCCCACCGGCGGCTTCGGGAAACCCGAGCACATCGCCGACTGGGTCTGCATGATGCTCTCCCCCGCGGCCGAATTCCTCTGCGGCAGCGTATTGTTCGTCGACGGCGGCACCGACGCCTACTTCCGCCCGGACGACTGGCCGCGCGCCGTCGGGCTGCGCGGGATCGTGGGCTACCTTCGCCGGTTCCGCGGTTTCGCCGCCACCCGCCGAGCGGGGTAACCCACGGCAAACCCGCTGCGGGTTACGGTGGTCCGGGTAATTGCAGGGCGTTGAACCAGATCCAGTTCAGGGTTTCCAGCAGCGTGTCGAAAGCGATCTCCTCGCCCTCGACGAAGACGAGCGAGGCCATCCGGCTGACCATGCTCGACAGGGCCAGTGCCGTCACGCGGGCGTCGAGTTGCGCTGCGGCCAGACCGCGGTCCTGCAGATCGCGGATCAGGGCGGCGTTGCGGTCGACGAAGGCCGCGGCCCGTTCGGCGCGCAGGGCGGCGAACTGCTGATCCACCCGGGAGACCTGCTCCAGCGCGGCCATCAACCGGGCGTTGCGGCGATAGGAGCGCAGGTATTCGCGGTTCGCGGCGGCGATCCAGTCGCGCGGGTCGTCGCTGCCGGCCCGCGCCCGGACGTGCGGATGCAGCATCTCGTCGCGCACCTGGGCGACGACCTCGGAGAAGATCTCTTCCTTGCTGTCGAAATGGGTGTAGAAGGAACCCGAGGCCACCCCCGCGGTGCGGGTGATATCGCTGATCCGGGCATCGACGAACCCGTCGGATTCGAAAACTCGGCGGGCCGCCGCGATCAGTGCGGCACGGGTCCGGATACCGCGGCGGCTCTTGGGAGCGGGACGCGGTGATCCGCCCGCGGCCGGCGGTCCGGTCCGCACGGGGCCGGTCACGGTGCCCGCGGAAATGCCTTCCTCCTGGGCGTTCACGGTCAACTCGCTGTCGTCGAAGGTGGTCTTGATGCCACGCGGTCAGGCCGGGAAGAGGCGGCCCGTGGCGAGGGTGGTGATCCGGTCGTCGTTACCGGCGTCGCGGAGCGTGGCCCGGCCGATATCGGCGCGCAGGGTCGCGCCGGCAACCACCGGGCCCACCCGGGCCGGCTGCAGATAGCGCAGGCCGAGCGTGCTCAGAGTCGCGCCCGGCGCCAGCGACAGGATCGCCTCCTCGGCGGCGAGCGCGATCAGACCGCCGTTCACGGTGCGGGAGGCGTTGAGACCGTCGTCGGTGCGCGGCAGCACCGCGGTCCCGGGCGCGCGCCGCTCACAACCGGCCCGCTCGGCCAGCGGGACGGCGAGCAGTTGATCGGAGACGGGCATATCGATACTCAGCTCGTCCGGTAACCGCAGCTCTTCGTTGGGCGACACCATGAACGACCCGCCCCCGAACGCGAACGGTTCGCCGTCCACCGTCCACTCGACTTCGGCGACGAACACCGAACGGCCCGCCTTGATCTTGCGGCCCACCGCCCGGACCTCACCACTGGCCGGTGCGGGCCGGTAGAGGTGGACATCGAGTTCGAGGGTCACCGGAACGCGCGGCCCCAGAGTGAGCGCGGCGAGCAGGCCGGTCACAGTATCGGTCCAGGTCGCGAGCACAGAGGTGCGCAGCCGTTCCGTCCCGGGCACATACATCTGCGGCGTGATCGTCGCCGTACCGTGCAGTTCCTCGCCCACCAGCGTGGTCGCGAAACCCAGCTCCAGCAGAATATGGCGCCGCCGCTGCGGTTCCGTCCCCGTCTCGACCGTCATAGGTTGCCTCCTCGTATTCGTCCGCGACGGCTCCCGCGGGTTACCGGGAACCAACCGGACCCTTTCCAACGTATCCGTAGCCGGGCCCGCATACAGCTCCCAGGCCGCACGAACGAATCACAACCAGCGGCGGTGCCGGGTCCAGCGGGGCCGAAGGTGCCGGACCCCGCGCCGGAGATCAGTCGGCAGCTCGTACTTTGCCGAGTTCGGCCCGGGCGATGGTGAGTTTGTGGACCTCGTCGGGGCCGTCGGCGATGCGCAGGGTCCGCAGATGGGCGTACATGCTGGCCAGCGGGAAATCCTCGGTGACGCCCGCCGCGCCGTACACCTGGATCGCCCGGTCGACGATGCGCAGCGCCATCACCGGCGCGGCGATTTTGATGGCGGCGATTTCGGTGCGCGCCTCCTTGTTGCCGACCGTGTCCATCATCCAGGCGGTCTTGAGAGTGAGCAGCCGCGCCTGTTCGATATCGATCCGGGCCTCCGCGATCCAGTCCCGGATATTGGCCCGTTCGCTGACCTTGCGGCCGAACGTGGTCCGCGATTCCGCGCGGGCGCACATGAGTTCCAGGGCCCGTTCGGCCATCCCGATGGCACGCATCGCGTGATGGATGCGGCCGGGGCCCAGCCGTGCCTGACTGATCGCGAAGCCTTCGCCCTCACCTTTGAGCACATCGGTCAGCGGTACCCGCACATCGGTGAAATCGATTTCGGCATGCCCCTCGCGATCGACGTACCCGAAGACGGGCAGGTTGCGCACCACCCGCACCCCGGGCGCGTCGATCGGCACCACCATCATCGACTGCTGGCGATGTTTGGGCGCCTCCGGATCGGTTTTGCCCATCACGATCAGCACCTTGCAGTTGCGGTGCATGGCGTTGGAGGCGAACCATTTCCGGCCGTTGAGGACGTAGTGGTCGCCGTCGCGTTCCATCCGCATCTCGACATTCGTCGCGTCCGAGCTGGCCACTCCCGGTTCGGTCATCGCGAATGCCGACCGGATGGTGCCGTCGAGCAGCGGTTCGAGCCAGCGTTCCTTGTGCTCCTGGGTACCGAAGAGGGTGAACACCTCCATGTTCCCGGTATCCGGGGCCGAACAGTTGCACGCCTCCGGCGCGAGGGCCGGGCTGCGGCCCATGATCTCGGCCAGCGGCGCGTACTCCAGGTTGGTCAGCCCCGGACCCCACTCCTTGTGTGGATGGAACAGATTCCACAGACCGCGTTTTTTCGCCTCGGCCTTCAGATCCTCGAGGATCTGCGGGTGGTGGTGCGGATCTCCGGCTTCGGCCATCTGCTCGGCGTAGACCGGTTCGGCCGGGTACACGCATTCGTCCATGAAGGTGAGCAGCGTCTGCCGGTACTCGCGGGCGCGGTCGGTCGAGGTGAACAGTTCCACGGGAGAACTCCGATCTTCGGGGCGCGGCTCGACGCGCCGGAGGCGGGCGTTCGATGCACTCCGACGGTAAGCGAAGTTGAATCCGGATTCAACTTCGGAGCCGGGTCCGGCTCAGTAGCCCGCGGCCGGAAGCCCGAAACCGTCGTCGTACACCGCCAGGGGCGCACCCGGCGGGAAGACCACCGGCAGCTCGGCCAGCGACCGGTGGAACGGCCCCGGGCGCCAGGTCGGCTCACCACCGGGGAAATCGGCACGCATCTCCGGTATCGCGTCCAGCAACTGGTCGATCGCGCCTTCGGCGATCATGTAGGCCAGCGACTGCGCGGGGCAGGCATGCGGCCCCAGACCCCAGGCCAGATGCGCGCGATTGCCCGTCAGCTCGGAAGACCTGATGGCCGGGTCGTTGTTGCACGCGGCCATGCTGATGACCACCGGCTGATGCGCCGGCAGCCAGACATCGTCGAGCAGAATGGGCATCCGCGGATAGGTCACGAGCAGATTGGCCAGCGGGGGGTCGTTGAACAGCACCTCGTCCAGGGCGTCCCGCGAGGTGAGGTTACCGCCGAGCACACTGCCACCGAACCGGTCGTCGGTGAGGATCAACAACAGAGTGTTGACGATCAGATTGAGCTCGAACTCGATACCGGTGCCGAAGACCTGCGAAACATGGTGGGACACTTCCTCATCCGATAGCTCGGCGGGATGCCGCAGCAGCACCGAAGTGATATCCGCGCCGGGATTCTCCCGCTTCAGCAGCACGAGGTTCATCAGCGCTTCGCCCAGCATCCGGCTGCCCGCCTCGGCGTCGATCCCCTCCAGCATGGCGGCGATCCCGGCGGCGACCTGCCCGCCGATCTCCGGCGGACTGCCGAGCAGATAGTTGATCACCTGGAAGGACAGCGGGAAAACATACTGCTTGATCAGCTCCGCGCGCCCGTCCGCGCAGAACGAATTGATCAGCGGGCCCGCGAGATTCTCCACCACGGTGTGGATGGCGTACATATCCACCTGGTCGATACTGGCGGTGATGGCCTGCCGGTACCGGAGGAACTCCTGGCCCGCGCAGCGGCTGGCCATCGGACGCCATTCCAGCATCGGCAGCACCGGGCAGCCCGCCGGAACGTCCTTCTGCCAGACCCGGGGGTCGGCGGGGAAACGCTCCGGATCGTTGAGCACCCGCAATGCGGTCGAGTAACCGATCACCAAGGTCGCAGGCACCCCCGGGGCCAGTTCCACGGGAGCCAGCGATCCGTACCGGCTGCGCATTTCTCGATAGGCACGATGTGGGTCGGCCGCGAATTCGGGGAGATGTAGCGCGACCCTCGGTCCGTCGTCGTGTGAGCCGGGGCCGACCGGGCCGAACGTATGCGTCCGATAATCCGAGCTGGTCAAGAAGAAACTCCAACCTCTTGGTAGCGAGGCCGGTGGTTTTCCACCGGCCGGGCACCGGATCGAGCCTCCTCCTGCACACTGACTCGAGCCGGAACGAGGCGATGTTACGACACTGCCGGCTTATCTGTTTGTTTTCGAATTGGGTTGTACTTCTGTACTTTTCACGAAAATCATTGGACTGGTCCGCACATTCGCGACCCGGTCACCGCACCCTCGACCCACCTGACCAGGACCGGATCCGAGACCGGTCCCGGCCCACCGCTCAGACTCCGAGCGCGTCCAGTGATTCGTTCTCGTGCACCGCCGTGGTGATTCGTCGCATAAGTGTCAGACAGGTTTCCCGCGATTGCATCTCGGGCTGATACGCCGCCCGGCCGATCGTGAACGCCCACGCCGCGTACGCGAACATCGATTGCTGCCGGTAGATCAGCCACGCGTCGTCGAACGAGGGAGCCCGGCCACCGGCACCGGCGAGTTCGTCGAGATAGGCCCGCAACAGATCCGCCGCCCAGGCCCGGCGGTCGGCCGGTTCGCACCCCGAGTTCACCGTGTACGCGAAATCGTGGCCCCAGCCGCCGCGCATCACCACCTGCCAGTCGACGTATCCCATCCGGCCGTCGGCAGTGCGGTAGGTCTGGCCGATATGCGGATCACCGTGCAACAGGGTGTGCGGCAGCTCCCGGGTCGCGAGGTCCACCGCACGCTCCACACCGGCCCACAGCCGGTCCGCCTGGCCGTGCAGCGCCTCGGGAACGACCTCGGCCGCGCGCTCGAGCCCGACTGCGCACCGGGTCTTCATATCGATCGCCGCCAGGTAGGCGGCGAGGGCCTCGTTCGTCGTCTTCAGCGGTTCGATCGCCGGACTCTCCCAGAACGTGCCGTGCAACCGCGCCAGGTTCCGGACCAGATCCTCCATCTCCGCGCGGCCGATCGGTTCGGTGGGTTCACTGAACACCGCGCCCCGGGTCACGGCGATATCCTCCATCAGCGCGATCGAGCGCCAGGAGGCGGGATCGGAGGCACCCCAGTAGCCGAGCGGTGCCTGGATATCGAGTTTCGGGCGGAAATCGCGGAAGAACCTGGTCTCCCCGTCGATCATCTTCCCGCCGCCCAGCAGAATGCGCTGACTCAGCGAGGTGGTGGTCTTGGCGAACAACGCCCGGGGCAATTCGGCCGCCTGCCCCGCGTCGTTGTACTCCACCCGGATCGCCACCCGGGTGGAGGTCCCGCTGCTGCCGCCGTCGGTCTCGAACGAGATCACTTCCGCACCGGGTACATCCCGGCACAGCACCGCCGTGAGCCAGTCGGTGGTGAGCGCCGCAGCGGAGGCGGGCACATCGTCGATCGTGCGGGCGCGGTGCCCGGTGATCTTCTCGCCGAGAATATGCCCGCCCACCGCGACGAGCCGCCCGAGCAGCCAGAGTTTGTGATTCATTTCCGCCTCACTTCCCGAATGTGCGCGTGCTGAGCCGCGCACCGCGCCGGACTCGCCGGCGCGGATCTCCTATCGCACCGACCGGTCTCGATCTTGCGCCATTTTGCCAGTGCCGGAATGTCTTTCGCTCGGATACGTTACGGCGTACCGGCCGCGCGGCGCTTCCGATCCCCGCCGCGGGCGATATCAGAACGAGACACCGCCACGACCGCGCTCCCGCAGGCCCGGAAATACAATCGGGGTACCGACCACTGTCGACGAAAGAAGCCCGCCCATGGTGACGCTCGCTGTTCGACATGTACCGGACGCGGTGTACCGCGCCCTGCGGATTCGCGCGGTCAACCACGGCCGCAGCACCGAAGACGAGGTCCTGGCGATCCTCGAAGAGGCGTTGACGCCGCCCGAGAGAACTCGGCTGGGTGCCATTCTCGCCGGCAACTGCCCGGATATCGAACCGGGCGAGGACGAGGACGACTACGGTCCGGATGATTCCCGCTGATCGCACGGCGTGACCGCCGCGTCCGGACGGCCGCCGAGTCCGCGCAGTACGACGTCGAGCCCGCGCCGGAACTCCTCGGCGGGCACCAGCGTGCGCGCGTCGGCGGCGGTCCGGGCGAGGTGCGGGAACTCGTCCGCCGACAGCTCCGACATGGCGACGGTGCCGGCACCCGACAGCGCGGCGTAGTGCTCGTTCTGCAGGAATCCGAGCAGGTAGCCGACCAGTGTGCGCTGCGCGACGACCCGATCGGTCCCGGTGTGCCCGCCGTCGGTGAGTACCGCGAGCATCGTCTCGATCAGCAGGAGCGAGCCCGGCGCGGCCTGCCGGTGGCGCAGCACCAGCGGTACCACCGCCGGATGGGCCGCCACCGCGACCCGCAGCCGGTCCATCAGCGTCCGCATTCGATCGGCCCAGTTCGCGGGGGGTAGCGAGAGGTCGACCGTACGGAAGATGTGATCGACGACGAGGATTTCGAGCGCCTGCCGGTCGGCGACGTACCGGTACAGCCCCATGGTGGCGATCCGCAGTTCTCCCGCGACCGCGCGCATGGTCAGCCCGGGCAGGCCGTCCCGGTCGATCACCGCCAGCGCGGCGGCGACGAGTTGCTCGTCGGTGAGAGAACGCGGCCTGGGCACGGGTTGACAGCGTACTGGATACGCGCATACTCGAATGTAAGCGTACGTCGTACACCTAAAGGAGCTCCGATGCTGCCGCCCGATCCCGTACCCGCCCGCATACTCGCCTCGCTCACCGGCGCGGCGATACCGATTCCCGACCCCACGCTGCTGGTGCACCTGCAGTTCCGCCGGTTCGCCGGGTGCCCGGTCTGCCACCTGCACCTACGGTCGGTGGTCACCCGGCTCGCCGAGATCCGGGCGGCCGGTATCCGCGAGGTGGTGGTCTTCCATTCCCGTGCCGAGGAACTCCGCAAGTACTCCGGCGATCTGCCGCTGGATGTCGTCGCCGATCCGGCACGGGAGCTGTACCGCGAATTCGGTGTCGAAACCGGCGCCCGGGCACTCCTCGATCCACGCGCCTGGCCCGCCATCGCCCGCGCCGTCGGTACCGAACTCGCCGATCGCCCCGGCGACCGGCCGGCGCCGCCCGCCCGGCCCGACGGCGGCCGCCTGGGGCTACCCGCCGATTTCCTGATCCGGCCCGACGGCACTCTCCTCGCCGCGAAGTACGGCGCCCACGCCGACGACCAATGGCCGGTCGACGAACTACTCGCCTTGGCCGGACGCCGGGAGGCCACCGCGCCGATCACCACGACCTCGGAGGACTGAACCATGATGACCATCGAAATCTCGGTCACCGGACGCGAACTCGATCGTGACGCCGAGCGCGAACTCGCCGAGCGCGTGCTCGAGGCGCTCACCGGCTACGACAGCGCCCCGGACGAAACCATGGCCAAAGCCCGCGAATTCACCCATGTACTGGTCCAGCAGCCGCGCACATGGGTTACCGGGGGTCCCGCTCCCGCGACCGCACCGCGCTATCTGGTCCGGCTCACCGTGCCCGGATCCTGGAGCGGTGACCCCGGATTCGGCCGCGATATCGTTCCCATACTCACCGAGGCGATCGCCGGCACCGAACCCGAGGGCGAGCGCCTGCGCCGGGAGCCGCATTGCGTCGTACAGATCACCGGCCTGCGCGAGCACTGCGTCGGTACACTCGGCCGCTCCCTCACCAGTACCGAACTCACCCGCCTGATGACCCAGGACTTCCGCGACTCCGGGCAACTCCCCACCGCGCCGGAAGGTTTCACCATCGACCCCACCTGCGGAATGCAGGTCGAATGGGCTACCGCACAGATCACCTACTCGCACGACGGAGTCGAATACGCCTTCTGTGCGCCGTCCTGCCGCAAAGTCTTCGTCGAAGACCACGTCCGGAACTGATCCGGCCCGGCCGGTGGTCGCATTCAGCCGGGAGCGCCCGCGCTCAGCACCTCGAGCGCATCCCACAACTCCCGCTCGCGGGCCGGGTCGTACGACTCCCGCGACGACCGCGCGACCCGGCGGCGGTCCACGTAGGCACCGGTGGGTGCCGGGATGACGCCCCCGGCGATATCGGCCAGCCACCGGCCCGCCGACCGGGGCGTACTCGCGAGCGGCGTCAGGGTGAGGGCCGGCAGAATCCGGCGGACGGCGAACCGCGACAGCGGATCGGCGTGCCGCGCCAGGCCGGTACCGGGCACGAAGCCGGGGTTGAAGGCAATCACATCGACCCCGGCCGGCAGCCGGCGCGCGTATTCGTGCACCAGATAGAGGACGGCCAGTTTGCTCGTCGAATAGGCGGTGCGGCCGGCGGCCGCACCGCCCGGAGTGGCGGAGCGCCCCCCCCCCGGGCGCCCCACCCGGGGGGTGGCCAACCGGCGCGGGCCCCAAGAGCGGGTGTGGGGGGGG
>NZ_JARWPM010000309.1 GCF_029869215.1 Nocardia carnea | reverse complement strand
ACAATTCCCCCCCCGGGGGCCTCCGCCCCCCCCCCCGGGCCGGGGGCCCCGGGGCCCTACTCGGGGTCCCGCCAAACCGGTTAACCGCTCCCCAGCCGTCCCCCGCCGCCCCCCCCCCGTTGCGGCGGGGGGCCGATTGTGTCCGGGGTTGCTGGTTGAAGGGCCGACGTCGGCGGTATCGTGGGACCATGAGCGTGGCGTATGACCACTATCCGGAGCTGCACCGCCTGGTAGAGCAGCTACGGCCGGAAGCTGCCCCCGCCGCTCGTGCGGCGCTGCTTCGGCTCGTGGGAGGGGACGAAGATTCCAGGCTGGCGGCCTTGCCTTCGTTCGATGGGCCCGAAGATCTCAGCGAGCGGATGGACACCGAACTCTTCGAGGGCCCGTGACGCTCATTGTCGATGCCAATGTGTTGGTAGCGGTGATGAACCGCCGCGACAAGCGGAATCAGGAGATGCGGGCCCTGTTGGCTTCCCGGTCCGACGAGTTCGTTATCACGCCATACGTGGTCGCCGAAGTGACCTATCTACTGCAGAAGTATGCGGGTGCTCATGCAGAGATCCAATTCATGGAAGCGGTGGCCAAGGGAACGTTCCGCGAGGAGTTCGATCCTGCGGACACTCGGCGGATCATCGAGTTGATGCGGCAATTCGCCGGTTTCCCTTTGGGTGCCGCCGACGCATCGCTGATCGCAGTCGCAGAACGCCTGGCAATCAAGGAGATTGCCACCGTTGACAATCATTTCCGCGCGGTCAAGACCTCTGGACTGGATTACTTGACCATCCTGCCGTGAGGGTACGTATGCTCGCCACCGCGTATCGAGGAAAGGCTCGGCTCGGGCAACTACTTTGAGGCGCCGATGATCAAGTGATTCCACGTTGCCCCCTTGTACTCAGTTTTGGGATAAGTGAGTACAAGAGGTCAGCGGGGTAATGGCCGTCTGTGTGTACGGCGTGGGGGCTGCTTCGCGGTGTCGGCAAGTTCAGGACCGAGTCGCGGCTCCGGTTTCGACCGTGGTGTCCTCTGGCTCCGCATTGTATTCCGCAGCTGCCGGCCGAGGCCGGGGGTTGCCGGTGCGGGCGTGGGTGGCGTAGAGAGTCAAGCCCACGAAGGCCAGGCCGCCTACGAGATTGCCGATAACGGTGGGGATTTCGTTCCAGATCAGATAGTCGCCGAGAGAGAAATCGCCGCCCAGCAGGAGGCCGGAGGGGAACAGGAACATATTGACGATCGAATGCTCGAAGCCCATGTAGAAGAAGAGTATGATCGGCATCCACATGGCGATCACCTTGCCCGACACCGAGGTCGACATCATGGCTGCGACCACGCCGGTGGAGACCATCCAATTGCACAGCACGCCGCGAATGAACAGGGTGAGCATGCCGGCGGCGCCGTGGTCGGCATAACCCACCGTGCGTGATTCGCCGATTTCGCCGAGTTTCTGGCCGACTTCGTTGGGGTCCATCGAGAAACCCATGGTCACGATGATCGCCATCATGACGGCGACGGTGAATGCCCCGGCGAAGTTGCCGACGAAAACGAGGCTCCAATTACGCAGGACCGCACGCCAGTTCACGCCGGGGCGTTTATCGAGCCAGGCCAGTGGGACCAGCGTGAAAACGCCGGTCAGCAGGTCGAAACCCAGCAGGTACAGCAGGCAGAAACCAACCGGGAAGAGTACCGCGCCGAGTAGTGGTTCGCCGGTCTGCACCGTGATCGTGACGGCGAACGCTGCGGCGAGCGCCAGAATCGCGCCGGCCATATAGGCGCGGATCACGGTATCGCGGGTGGACATGAAGGCTTTCGATGATTCCCGACGTTACTAAGCCAGGAGTGGGTATGGAACCGATCATGAGCAAGAGCGCCGCCGCCGACCTCGTCGTCACGGCACGTATTCGGCGGGGGCTGTCCTGGGCCGATATCGCCGAGGCGCTCGGTGCTCCGCTGGTCTGGACGACTGCCGCGCTGCTCGGCCAGCATCCGATGACGGCCGAACAGGCTCGTAAGGTCTGCGATCTGCTCGGCCTCGACGACGCTGTCGCGGAGAGCCTGAGCCTGCAGCCCGCGCGCGGTGCCGATCCGGCGCTGATGAGCGATCCGACCATCTACCGGTTCGTCGAGGCCATCTCCGTGTACGGCCCGGCGCTCAAAGAGTTGATCCACGAGGAGTTCGGGGACGGGATCATGAGCGCGATCAACTTCAAGGTCGATTTCGCGCGGCGGCCGGACCCCGACGGTGACCGGGTGGTCATCACCTTCGACGGGAAGTTCCTCGACTACCGCTGGTGACGTCCGGCGGCACGGAAATTTTCGCGGTGCCCTGTTGACAGCGCGCACTCATGCGCCAATACTGAACTAGATGGTTCAGTATGAGTTCTTGGACGCCTCCTTCGGGGCGCTCGCGGACCCCACCCGACGGGGCATCCTCGAGCGGCTCGGCCGTGGCCCCGCCACCGTCAGTGAACTGGCCGATGACTTCTCGATGACCCTCACCGGCATCAAGAAGCACATTCAGCTGCTCGAGGACGCCGGAATGGTGATCACCGAGAAGCGCGGCCGGGTTCGTTACTGCCGGATCGGCGCCGATGTTTTCGAACGGGAGGTGGCCTGGATGCAGGGCTACCGGCGGATGCTGGAAGCACGCATGGACCGTCTCGGCGAATTCCTGCAACGAACGGAGCATGAGCAATGAGCACCACCACCGAAGAAGCCGTCGTCACCCCCGCCGCGGACCGTGAGATTCGCGTGGAGCGGATCTTCAATGCATCCCGCGAACGGGTGTGGGACGCCTACACCCGGCTCGAACAGCTCACCCAGTGGTGGGGACGGGGCAACCGGGTCGATGTCGAGCGCTGGGAGTTCCGCGTGGGCGGGCACTGGCGCTTCGTCGAGCACGCCGACGGGGAGAGCCACGGTTTCGAGGGCCGGATCCGGGAGATCGTGCCCCAGGAACGCATCGTGCAGTCCTTCGAATGGGACGGGATGCCCGCCCACGTCGCCATCGACGCGGCGACCTTCGAGGATCTCGGCGACGGCCGCACCCGGGTGGTCACCGTCAGCCAGTTCCACACTCCGGAAGAGCGGGACGGCATGCTGCAGTCCGGGATGGCCGAAGGGCTCAATGCCAGCTACCGGGCGCTGGACGCCCTCCTGGCGAAGTAGGCGGCGAACAATGCGCCCTCGGCTCGTGCCGGAGCCGAGGGCGCATTGTGAATGGACCGATGCCGCGCCTTCCGGAGGCGCACGTCCACCGGCGCGCCGCCGGTCGGGACCAGGGCTCCGGCACGCCGTCCGCCCGCGACGGAACGGCCGGATACCGAGCAAGCGCCGCAACCGGCCGTTCACTCACAACACGAGGCCGTGAACCAGACCGTGGATCACCGCTCGCTGTCCAAGGTGGCCATCAGTGGCTCCGGGTACCGGCTGCCGTTCACCGCGGTTGCCGGTACGGCATCACCTATGGCCTCTTGTTCGGCCGGAGTGAGCGACACTGCCGCGGCGGCGATCGACTCGGCCCAGCGGCGCGCGCTGCGGGTGCCGATGAGCGGGACGATATCGGCACCGCGGCTCAGCACCCAGGCGATCGCGAGTTGCGCGGTGGTGACACCCTTCTCCGCGGCGAGGCCGGCCAGTGTGTCGACGAGCTTCAGGTTGGCCGCGAGATTCTCGCCCTGGAACCGTGGCGTGCCGGCGCGGAAATCGGATACCGCGGTCGCGCCGCGCAGCGAATCGGTGAGCAACCCGCGGCTGAGCACGCCGTAGGCGGTGATCCCGATCCCGAGTTCGCGGCAAGTGGGCAGGATCTCGGCCTCGATACCGCGGGTGAACAGCGAATACTCGATCTGCAGGTCGGTGATCGGATGTACCGCGGCCGCCCGGCGCAGGGTTTCCGCGCCCACCTCGGAGAGGCCGATATGCCGGACGTACCCCGCCTCGATCATCTCGGCGACGGCGCCCACGGTGTCCTCGATCGGCACCGCGGGGTCCAGGCGCGCCGGGCGGTAGATATCGATGTAGTCCACGCCGAGCCGGCGCAGGCTGTAACTCAGGAAGTTCTTCACCGCTGCGGGGCGAGTGTCCATACCTTGCCAGCTCATATCCGGGCCGAGCATGCCGCCGAACTTCACGCTGAGGGTGATGTCCTCGCGCGCCCGGCCGGCGATCGCCCGGCCGACCAGCATCTCGTTGTGGCCGCTGCCGTAGAAATCGCCGGTGTCGATGAGGCCGGTGCCGGAATCGAGTACGGCATGAACGGTGGCGATCGATTCCGCGTCGTCGGCTGGGCCGTACGTGCCCGACAGCCCCATCGCGCCGAAACCGATCCGTCCGACCGTAGGCCCGGTGCTGCCCAGCCGCGTGCTCTGCATCTGTGTGTTGGTCATGCACTCCACACTGGTGACCCGGCCGCGTCGTTGGCAGAGATGCTTTATCGGGGGAGCGGCGGTCCCTGGCTCACCGCGTCCGGCTGGGCGACAGTGGAGATATGGACCGCAGCGAACTCGCCGATTTCCTTCGTCGCCGCCGCGAACAGCTGTCTCCCGAGGAGGTCGGGCTGCCGGCCGGGGTGCGTCGGCGGACGCCGGGGCTGCGGCGCGACGAGGTGGCGCAGCTCGCCGGGATCTCCACCGATTACTACACGCGATTGGAGCAGGCGCGGGGTCCCCGGCCGTCCACGCAGGTCCTGGCCGCTCTGACCCGGGCACTGAGGTACACCCGCGATGAACGCGACCACGTGTATTTCCTGTGCGGTCACACGCCGCCGGGAGGCAGTGGGCCGGATAAGCACGTCGGGGCCGCGATGATGCACGTGCTGGCGAAGCTGGACGACACCCCGGCGGCTGTGATCACCGACCTCGGCGAAACCCTGGCGCAGAACCGGATGCACATTCTGCTGATCGGTGATCAAACCCGGCTGCCCGGTAGGAACCGTTTCCACGCCTGGCGTTGGTTCACCGAGCCGGCGGTCCGGGAGATGTTCCCGGTCGACGATCTGGACCGGATGTCGCGCCACCAGGTCGCCGATCTGCGCGCCACCGCCGCGCGCCGGGCGAAAGACCCCGACGTGCTCGATCTCGTCGGCGCGTTGCGGGCGGCCAGCACCGAATTCGACCGGCTCTGGAACGAACACGTGGTGCACGTCCGGCTTTCCGATGTGAAGAGCATTGTGCATCCGGAAGTCGGTGTGATCGATTTCGACTGTGAAACCCTGCTCACCACCAGCGCCACCCAGCGCCTGCTGATCTACCGCCCCCGGCCGGGTACCGATGCCGCGGAGAAGCTGGAACTGCTCCGCGTCATCGGCACCCAGCGCCTGGACAGCGCAGAACCGCCGTCTCAGCTGCGCCCGACCGCGCTGTCCGATCAGCGGCGGGCCGCGCTGCCCGAGTAGCGTCCGCCGGGGTGTCCGGAGAGCACCGCTGCAGCGGTATCCGATCAGGCGCACGCTCCCTCAGCACTCGCTGCAGTGACGGATTTCGTCTGGTCGCGTGCCGGATGCGTGACCTGCCGCGGTGCCGGGGCGTGGCTCGGCTCGGTGACCCGAACTACGGTGGCGGCCGGCGCCCCGACGGGCCGCTGGGGGCGAGTTGCCCTATTCGCGGCCGGCCGAGGTGAAGGACATATCCGCGTAGCGCGGACCGGCCACCTGTCCGGCGATCGATTCCAGCCGGGCCGATTCGCCGGCACTGAGCGTGACGGTCGCCGCCGCCACATTCTCGGCGAGCCGGGTGCGGCGGCGGGTACCCGGAATCGGCACCACCGGCAACCCGTGCGCCTGCGCCCGCGAGTGCACCCAGGCCAGCGCGACCTGCGCGGGTGTCAGCCCGCGTTCTTCGGCGATGGCGTGCAGCGGAGCCAGTAGGGCGGCGTTATGCGACGCGTTGTCCCCGCTGAACCGCGGCATATGACGGCGGAAATCGGTGTCGTTCAGTTCGCCGGCCTGGGCGAACGAACCGGTGAGGAAGCCGCGGCCGAGCGGTGAGTAGGGCACGAAGGTGACACCCAGTTCGGCCGCCGCGGGCACCGCCGTACGCTCGACGTCCCGGGAGAACAGCGACCACTCCGATTGCACCGCCGCGATCGGGTGTACGGCGTGCGCCGCGCGGAGTTCGTCGCCGGTGACCTCGGACAGTCCGAGGGCGCGTACCTTGCCCTGCCGGACGAGTTCGGCCATCACTCCGACGGTTTCCTCGATCGGGACCGCCGGATCGCGCCGGTGCATGTAGTACAGGTCGATGGTGTCGATACCCAGCCGGCGCAGGCTGGCGTCCACGGCGCCGCGAATATAGCCGGGTGAATTATCGATTCCGCGATAGTGCGGATCATCGGCTTTCCGGACGATGGCGAATTTGGTTGCGAGCACGATATTCTCGCGATTCGCGCGGACGAAATCGCTGAGAAATTCTTCGTTGTCGCCGGAGCCGTAGATATCGGCGGTATCGAAGAGGGTGACGCCGAGTTCGAGGGCGCGGTCCAGGGTGGCGCGGGATTCGGCGCGGTCGCTGGGGCCGTAGAACTCGCTGATGCCCATACAGCCCAGGCCTTGGAC
This sequence comes from Nocardia carnea, assembly GCF_029869215.1. Classification (GTDB taxonomy): domain Bacteria; phylum Actinomycetota; class Actinomycetes; order Mycobacteriales; family Mycobacteriaceae; genus Nocardia; species Nocardia carnea_B. The sequence continues at coordinate 5,026 of NZ_JARWPM010000309.1, read as the reverse complement.
ACCGACCTGGATCCCGGTGGCGCCCAGCGGGCCGGTCGGCAGTGTGGCGGAGGTTGTCATTCGCGGTATCCCTTCACGATGCTGCGTTATCGGGTGACCGGGCGGGCGCGGTGTGCTCCTCATAGAGCGCGATCTTGTGATCGAGTACCGCCACGGTCTTGTGCAGTTCGGCGATTCGGTCGAGGACTTCGGCGCGGGTCGCCCGGAACATTTCGAGCCGTTCCGGAATAGTGTCTTCACCGGCCCGGACGAGTTGCGCGTAGCGGATCATGTCGGCCACCGACATACCGGTCGTGCGGAGCCGGGTGATCAGCGTCAGCCATTCCAGGTCGCGGTCGCTGAACCGGCGTTTACCGGTGTGATCGCGGCCGATATGGGACAGCAGGCCGATGCGCTCGTACCAGCGCAGCGTGTCCTGGCTGAGCCCGCAGTGCCGGGCCGCCGCGCTGATCGTATGCCGGGGAACGTCCCGGCCGGGGTCGTCACCGGTCGGCGCGGACAGGCTCACGGGCAATCCTTCGTCTCGAAATATGGTGCGCCCCAGGTGTTTCGTGAGGCTCACCGATCTCCCTCGTCGAACACCGATAACGCTAATCACCTGGAGTGGACTCCAGGCAAGCGGTGATCGGGAAATTCAGCGCCGATAGCGCCGGCCGCGGGGTTTCAACTGCCCGCCGGGTAGCGGCGGGGCCGGAATCCGCTGGTCGGGGGTATGGCCGGCGATATCACCGAAGCGGGCGGTGTTGTGCTGCTCCCAGTCCGTGCGTGCCGCGGCGATCTCCGCGTGCTCCCGGCCGACGAAGTTCCACCACATCACCAGCTCCTCGGCCAGTGGCTCGCCGCCGATCAGCGCGAACCGCGCACCGGAGGCGCTGGACAACTCCAGATCCGCGCGGCCGGTGCCCAGGTACAGCAGCGGGCCGGGTGTCAGCTCGGTTCCGGCGACGCTCACCGCGCCGTCCACCACGAGGACCGCGTATTCGAACTCCGGGTTCGTCCGCAGGGTGGTCGTGGTGGCCGGATCGATCTCGATATCGGCGCCGACCAGCGGGGTGTAGATCATCGCCGGAGAGGTCACGCCGGCCAGCGTTCCCAGCAGCACGGTGGCGCGCACGCCGGGGATACGGTGGACCGGCAGATCGCGATGCTGCTCGAAATGCGGAGCGATATCGCGGTGCGCGCCGGGCAGCGCGATCCACAGCTGCAAACCGCGCCCCGCCGGCGCGTCCGGCACGGTGTACTCCGAATGCGCGATCCCGCGGCCGGAGGTCATCAGGTTGAGCTGGCCGGGTTCGATCAGCACATCCGAACGGACCGAATCACGATGCCTGATCATGCCCTCGAACGGCCAGGTGACGGTCTGCAACCCGATATGCGGGTGCGGGTCGATATCCGGGGGCAGGCCGGTGGTGGTCACCGTGGGAGCGCCGAAATAGTCGAGGAAACACCAGGCCCCCACGGTCGGCAGGTCCCGTTGCGGGAGGGTCCGCTCGACGTAGGTGCCGCGTACCCCGCCCAGCGGCACCTCGCGGGCCGGGAACAGTTCGGTGACCGGTCCCGGGCCGCGCACCGGTTCGCACAGCGTTTCGGCCGGGTGAGGGTCGAGATCACTCACCGTCGACGCCGGTCACGTGCGCGGAATACTCGGGATGCCGCTCCAGATAGCTCCGGATGAACGGGCATTCGGGCCGGATGGTCCGTTCGCGGTCGACGGTGTCCTTGATGGCGAACCCGGCCAGTTTGCTGCCCAGCCCTTTGCCCTCGAACGCCGAATCGACCTCGGTATGGGTGAAGACGGTTTCCGTGCCCCGTTCGATGTACTCGGCGAAACCGGCGAGGTCGCCGCCGTAGAACACCTCGTAGCGGTTCTTGTCCGGGTTGTTGACGACAGTGCTCTGCTCCGTTGCCTCGGTCATCTCCGCACTTCCTCTCGGTCGCAGGTGCCTCGCCCCGGCGGCCCGGCCGGCCACCGTGGCGCCCCAGCGCCAGCGTACTCAGCCGGGCGCACCGGGCGCGCCGACCGGATACCCGCGCTCACCAGCGCATCCGGGGCCGGCCACGTAGCCTGGGAAATATGGCGAAGGAAATCGACCGGATCCGGGCGCGTTCGGCCTGGGCGACGGTCAAGGAGAGCCCGGTGATCACCGCGATCGCGGTGGCGCCGATCGTCGTGGTGTTCGGCTTGGTCTGGTGGCTGATCGGCGGCTGGGCGGCATTCCTGCTGCTGGTGCTGCTCGGTGCCGGAGCAGTGTTCGGCGGCAAACTACTGCGCTGAGCCGCCGCGGAACCGTGGGCTGTGACCGCCGCGGAACCGTTGTGCCGGGCGGCCGGAGAACCGCTGCTGCCGCGGGCTGCGGGACCTGCTGTAACCGGGGCCCCGCGCTGCCTCAGCGCGGGATGTGGAAGGTCACCAGTTCCCCCGTGCCGGGATACACCTCGTCCCAGGTCTGTGCGAAGCGCAGCACCGCGAGGGCCGAGGTCGGGAATTTGCGGCTCATCCGCAGTGCGTCCTCGGTATCGTGCTCGGCCGCGAGATCCCACGCCGTCCACGGCATCCCCGGGGAGTGCCCGATCACCAGCAGTGTCGAGACCGCCGGATCGGTCAGCCGGACCGATTCGATCAGCGAGTCCGCTTCCGCCTCGTAGATACCGGCGTCGTATTCGACCGGCGCGGTGACCGCGGTAGCGGCCAGCGTTTCGCGGGTACGTGTCGCGGTCGAGCAGCGCACGGCGTCGATGGGGGGCTGCGTCGCACGGAGCCAGTCCCCGGCCAGCGCGGCTTCCCGTTGTCCGCGCGGAGCCAGTGGGCGTTCGTGATCGTCGATACCGGGCGGGTACGCCGATTTTCCGTGCCGCATCAAGATCAGAGTCCGGGTCATGGGACCACCGTAAGCACCCTCGGTGCGGAGATGCATAACACACTCGAGGCAAACTGAAAGCGGCGTCACAATGGAGGAGTGGCCCGGCGACCCCGGCCCGCACCCGTTTGTCTCGCCCTGCCCACCGTGACCCGGAAGGCACCAGCCCGCACATAAGTCTCGAGGATCTGCACAAATATGGCCTACGTAATCACGCAGCGTTGTTGTAACGATGCCAGCTGCGTTTCCGAGTGCCCGGTCGACTGCATCCGCCCGACTCCGGATCAGCCGGAATTCGCCACGACCGAAATGCTCTACATCGACCCCGACACCTGCATCGACTGCGGTGCCTGCGTCGACGCGTGCCCGGTGGAGGCCATCTTCTCCGAAGACGATCTCTCCGCGTCGCTGGCCCGCTTCCGGGATATCAATGCCGCCTGGTTCGAGCGGCATCCTCTGGAATCCAATCTGGATCCGATCGCCACCCCGGTGCGCCCGCCCAAGGAGCTGGGCACGTTGCGGGTCGCGATCGTGGGTGCCGGCCCGGCTGCCGCCTACGCGGCCGACGAACTGCTGCGCCGCTGCGATGTCGAGGTGGAGATGTTCGACCGGCTCCCGACCCCGTGGGGACTGGTGCGCGCCGGCGTGGCGCCCGATCACCCCGGGACGAAGACGGTGGCGGGGATGTTCGAATCGGCGTTCCGCCGCGACACCCTGCAGTACTACCTGAACGTCGAGGTCGGCAAGCACATCAGTCACGAGGAACTGCTGGCGCACCATCACGCGGTGCTCTACGCGGTGGGCGCCTCCTCGGATCGGCGGATGGGGGTGCCGGGGGAGGATCTGCCGGGCAGCCATTCCGCCACCGAGTTCGTGGCCTGGTACAACGGTCATCCCGACTACGCCGACCGCAGCTTCGACCTGTCCGGGGAGCGGGCGATCATCGTCGGCAACGGCAATGTCGCGCTCGATGTGGCCCGGGTGCTCACCGTGCATCCCGACGAGCTGGCCAAAACCGATATTGCCGACCATGCCCTCGCCGCGCTGCGCGACAGCAATATCCGCGAAGTCGTGGTCCTGGGCCGGCGCGGACCGCTGCAGGCCGCCTACACCTCGCCGGAATTCCTGGCGCTGGCGCATCTGTCCGGAGTGGACGTGGTGATCGACCCGGCCGAGCTGAAGCTCGACCCGGTGTCGCAGGCCCTGCTCGACGACCCGGAGGTCGAACCGTCGTTGCGGCTGAAGTACACCCTGGCCGAGGAGTTCGCGGCGAAACCGCCGGCCGAGGGCAACAAGCGGATCGTGTTCAAATACCTGGCCTCGCCGACGGCGGTGCTCGGTACGGACAAGGTCGAGGGCTTGGAGTACGCGCACAACGAACTGGTCGATATCGACGGCGTGCTCAACGCGCGCGCCACCGACCGCACCTCGAGCCTGGACGCGTCGCTGGTGCTGCGTTCGATCGGCTACCGCGGACAGCCCGTCCCGGATCTGCCGTTCGACGAGACGCGTGCGGTGGTCCCCAACGAGCACGGCCGGGTCACCGGTCCCGACGGCACCCCGCTGTCCGGCGTGTACGTCAGTGGCTGGATCAAGCGCGGCCCGCGCGGTGTGATCGGGTCGAACCGGATCGATTCCGAGGAAACGGTCGAAGGGCTGATCGCCGATTTCATGGCGGGCAAACTGACCGCGCCCACCGCGGATCGGGAAGCGTTGCGTGCCCTGGTGCTGGAACGGCAGCCGGATCTGGTGGACCGGATCGGCTGGAAGTCGATCGACCAGGCCGAACGCGGCGCCGGTAAGGCCGCGGGCCGCCCGCGGGTCAAATTCACCACCCACCCCGATCTGCTGCGGGCGGCCAAGGGCGAGTGAGGCCGCATATCCCGGTGCGCGGCGGCCGGAACCCCGCGCACCGGGGCGTGTGATTACAGTGGCGCGATCCGGACGACGGTCGTGGTGGTGCCGTCCACCACGAACCACAGCCGCAGCGTGGGGCGGCCGTGCGAGCGGTCGCCCGGTTCGTACCGGCTGCGCACGGTGATGTGCTGGCGGGCCAGCACCGGCGCCACATATTCGATGACGGCACGGTGCGGGCCGCTCACCAGCTTGGGATAGTCCACCAGGAACTGCTCCACGGCCTGCCAGTAGCAGGCGTTGTTCACATGGTT
>NZ_JARWPM010000308.1 GCF_029869215.1 Nocardia carnea | reverse complement strand
TCGGAGGAACGGGCCCGCAGGCGCCGGCTGGGGTAATCTAATGTCACCGGGCGGGTGGCTATTCCGCGAAAACTGCCGCTGGCGGTGTGCGCCGCGGGGCCGTCCGGGGCGCGGGGGCGCGATCCCGGCGCCCGCCCCCGGATCCGCAACGCCAAGGAGCGGCTCGACCGGCTCACGGCCGATCCGGTGGACGCGCCACCGGACCCGCTGAGTTTCACGCCGGAACTGGAAAGCCATGCGCTCGACGTGGACGGTCCGGTCGCCGAGCTGACAGGTGTCCGGGTGCCCGGCCGGCTCGAGGTGGGGGAGCTGTCCCTGGCTCCCGGTGAGCGGCTGCTGATCACCGGCCCCAACGGTGCCGGCAAGACCACGCTGTTGCGGTTGCTGGCCGGGGAGCTGAGGGCCGGCAGCGGGTCGGTCCGGGTGTGTGGCCGGGTCGGGTATCTCCGGCAGGAGGAGGTGCCGTGGCCGACGGAGATGACTGTGCTGCAGGCGTTCGCGTCCGGCCGCCCCTGGCACCCGGAGGAGTACGCGGAGCAACTGCTGCGCCTGGGATTGTTCCGGCTCGGCGACTTGGGTCTGCGGGTCGGGGAGCTGTCCTACGGGCAGCGCCGCCGCATCGAACTGGCGCGCTTGGTGAGTGATCCGGTGGATCTGCTGCTGCTCGACGAGCCGACGAACCATCTGTCCCCGGCGCTGGTGGAGGAGCTCGAGGAGGCACTCATCGGGTATCGGGGTGCGCTGGTGGTGGTTACCCACGATCGGCGGATGCGGGAGCGTTTCCGGGGCACGCGGCTCGAGATCTGGGACGGGGTGTGCCCGGGCATCGGCGCGGCGGTGGCGCGAACGGCCTGAGACGGCGGGCGTGCCGAGTTACTCGCACGTCACCGAGCCGGACGCGAAGCGCTCGCGGCGCAGCTCGAGGCCGAGCAGCGCCGATGACGCGGAACCGGGGGAGCGTGCGGCCGGTGCGGCCGGCCGAGCATGTCCCGGTTATCGACCGGCCGCGGGAACCGGGTCCGGCCGGTCGATACTGCGGCCGACGGCGTGGAGATGGCCGACGGACTGGGCGTAGGAGGCGAACAGGCCGGTCTCGCAGTAGGGCACTCCGATGCTCGCGCAGTACTCGGCGACGATCGGCTGGGCCCGGCGCAGATTGGCGCGCGGCATGGACGGGAACAGGTGGTGCTCGATCTGGTAGTTGAGACCGCCGAACGCCGTATCGATAACTGGCCCACCGCGGACATTGCGTGAGGTGAGGACCTGGCGGCGCAGATAGTCGGTGTTGTCGCCGGCCGGGAGGACCTCCATGCCCTTGTGATTGGGCGCGAATGTGCAGCCCATGTACAAGCCGAACAGGCCCTGATGCACCACGATGAAAACGAGGGCCTGCAGCGGCGGCAGCACCAGGAAGACGAGTGCGAGATATCCGGCGGCATGGGCGAGCAGTGTTCCCGCTTCCAGCCGGCGCCGCGGGATGGACCGTTGCACCAGTGCCCGGACCCCCGCGAAGTGCAGGCTCCAGCCTTCCAGCAGCAGCATCGGGAAGAACAGCCAGCCCTGGTAGCGGAAGATCAGCCGCCGCACGCCGCGCCCCGCGCGGGCACGCAAGGTCGAATGTGCCAGTACACCCATGATGTCGGGGTCGGCGTCCTCGGTGTTGGGATGGGCGTGGTGGCGGTTGTGGTTACTCGTCCACCAGCCGATACTCACCCCGATCGCCAGATTCCCGAAGAGCAGTCCCAGCAGGTAGTCGGTGTTACGCCGGCCGGAGATCTGCCGGTGCCCGGCGTCGTGGCCGAGGAAGGCGAACTGGGCGAAGACCGCGGCCAGGAAGGCGGCGGTGGCGAGCTGCCACCACGACTCGCCGATCAGCACGAAAGCGGACCACCCGGCGGCCAGCGCCAGCAGTACCGCCGACGCTTTCCACACGTAGTACCGGGGTCGCCGGTCCAGCAGCCCCGCGTCCCGCACCCGCCGCAGCAAGACGGAGTAGTCGGTGGTGCGGGCGGTCCGCACGGGTTGCGGTTTCTCGATCCGGTCGGCGGGAAGGTCGTATTCGGCGGCTTTTGCCGTCATGTGTTAACCGATCTCTGCACAGGTGTTGTTCGCCGGTGGATCATCTGTGACCGCCGCCGGCCGACCGTCCCGGTCGACTGATGCGCTCAGCCTACCTGCGCCGGCTCCGCGCTTCCGACCCCGTTCCGCAAACGCGGCCGCACCGGGGGAAGGGCGGTGGCGAGCGGCGGAGCACGCGCGGCGTTCTCCCTGGGATCCGGTGTGTTCGTCTTCCCGTGGAGTGGGTATCCGCCGGCCACCCACGGTGTCCTGAACAGGAATGAGGCGAGCGATGCGCTACCGAACCCTGGTCCTGGCGACCTTGATCGCCGCCGCCTGTTCCGGCGCGGTGCCGGCGGCCGGGCAGCCGCTCCCGCAACCCGGCCTCCCCGCTCAGGTGGCCGACGGCGTGCCCGACCGCAGCGCGGTCTCGGTCCGCGGCCCGAACGGCCTGCGCTGGGGTACGGCCAACGAGTACGAAACCCGCAGCGCCCTGTCGATGGCCAAGCTCTACCTGGCCGACTACGCCCTGAGCCACGGGGACGGTTCGGCCGCGGACCGGGCCGATGCCGAACGGATGGTCCGGGTCTCCGACGATGCCGCGGCGGAAACGATCGCCGCGAAATACCCGCAGGCCATCGGCGCGGTCGCGGCGGAGTACGGGCTGCGGCAGACCACACCCGGCGGCGGCTGGAACTCCTCCACCACCAGCACCGCCGACCTCGCCGATTTCCTGGCCGCGAAACAAGCCCGTGACCCCGGCTCGCCGATCCTCGCCTGGATGGCAACGGCACCGCCTACCGCCGCCGACGGCACACCGCAGAACTGGGGCACCGCCCGGATACCGGGGGTACAGGGCAGCAAATGGGGGTGGTCGGATGTGCCGCCGCCGGAAGTCGCGTCGGCGTCGTTCGGACCGGGGTTCACGATCGCCGCACATACCCGCGGCAGCCCGGATGACCAGACCGCGGACGTGGCACAAGCCCTGGCGGAGGCGTTCGGCCGGATGGCCGGCGTCCGCGTCGGGTGACCCTGGCGCGCGGGCGCGCTCACGCGTGATGCCGAATTCCTTCGCTGGCACGGAAAGTCGATTCTTCCGGACTGACCAGGCCGAGCAGGGTCAGCGGTCGCGACGTGACGGCGTTGGTCAGGTAGGTCAGAGTGATCGCCCAGCGGTTGAGCCCGCGCGGTACCGCATAGGTGTGATAAGCGCGGGTGACCGCCTTGGCGGGCAGCCCCGACAGACGCAGCCCCAGGGGGTTGGCGACGGCGAAACGGGGACCCAGATCCACCACCAGACCCATATCGCGATGTTTGTACGGCGCCGCGGTGCCGATTCCCAGACTCGCGGCCACGTTCCGGGCGAGGACCTTGCCCTGCCGGGTGGCGTGCTGTGCGGTGGGCGGGGTGATCTTGCCGGGCTGGGTGAGGTCCGGTACCGCCGCCGCGTCACCGCCGGCGAAGACATCGAGATGGCCGGGCACTCGCAGATCGGCGCCGACTTTCAGCCGCCCGCGCTCCATGGGCAGATCGAGGGTGCCGAGTACGGGCGCGCCGGTGACACCGGTGACCCAGGCGACCGTATGGGTCGGCACGGTCGTCCCGTCGGTGAGTACGACGTGATCCGCGGCCAGCTCCCGCAGCGACATTCCGAGCCGGATATCGATCCCGCGCCCGCGCAGGACGGACAACACCTGATCGCTCAGCTTCTCGCCGACCTCCGGCATCACGCGGTCGGCCGTATCCAGGAGCAGGAACCGGATCTCCGCCGGATCGAACCCGCGGCGGGCGGCGTAACTATCGGCCAGCGCCCGCAGCTGGGCGATCAGTTCGGTCCCCGCGTACGACGCGCCCACCACGACGACGGTCCGTCGTGCCCGCCGGATCTCCGGATCCTCCTCGTGATCGGCGAGCTCCAGTTGCCGCAGAAGCTGTTCGCGCAGGTACAGCGCCTCGGCGACGGTTTTCAGGCCGCGGCCGTGTTCGCGGAGACCGGGGACGTCGAACAAGCGCGTGACCGACCCCGGGGTGAGTACCAGGCGGTCCCAGGTCAATTCGCGAGGGCCGTGGTGGTCACTGGTCACGGTGACGGTCTTGTTGTCGAGGTCGATCGATTCGGCGGTCGCGACGATCAGCCGGACGCGGGGCAGTGCGTCGGTCAGCGATACGGCGACGAATCGGGGGTCGATGAGCCCGCCCGCGACATCCGGTAGCAGCGGGGTGTACAGCATGTAGTCGGTCGGCGTGACGAGCACGACCTCGGTGTCGTCGCCCGCCCTCGCCAGGGTGCGGCAGAGTTTGCGGGCACAGGCGAATCCGGCGAATCCGCTGCCCACGATCACGACCCGCCGCGGCCCGGTGGCGCGGTCGGCCCTGTTCTCGGCGTCCGGCACGTGCACCGCCTCCTTCGTCTCGGTTACCGGAGGCGATTCCCGCAAGCCGGCGTCCGAAACGGGAGGGAACGAATCCGGGCAGCCCACCGGGGTTCGGTGCCCGGTTCAGCGGTAGAGGCCGAGCAGGGTGCGCGCCGCGGCGTCGACGATATCGTCGGCGGTGACCTGCAGGGCGCCGTCCAGCCACGCGGTGACCAGTTCGGCCATACCGCCGATGAAGAGCAGGCCCGCGGTCTCGTCCGCGGTCACGCTGCGGCCCGGCGTACCGAGGAACTCCCGGGCTTCGAGCGCCGACTGGTGGGCCAGATGCCGCAGTAGTTGCGTCCGGCGCTGCCGGAGTTTCGGGACGGCCACGGATTGCACGATGGCCACCCGGCCCTTGCGGGGGTCGTCGAGCAGGAGCTGCACGAACGCGCGGACCGAGGCCCGTACCCGGGCCTCCGGATCCGCGCCGGCCGCCGCGGGGGCCCGCCGGCGGGTGGCGGGGATCGCGGCCCGGCGCGGGTGCCGCCCCGCCTCGCGCGGCGCGGGGCGCCCGGGGG
>NZ_JARWPM010000307.1 GCF_029869215.1 Nocardia carnea | reverse complement strand
CCCGCGCTCCCGCGGCGCCCGCGGCCCCCCCCGCCCCCCGGGCGGGCTCCCCTCCTCTCCCCCGCGCCCGCCGGGCGCGCCGGGGGGGGGGGGGGGGGGGGGCGCGGCCGGCGCGGGCCCCCCCCCCCCCCCCCCCCGCGGGCGCCCCCCCCCCCCCTGGAGTCGGCCCTACCCGACCCTGTCGATCATGTGCTCGTCCAGGCGGATCTGACAGTGGTGGCGCCGGGACCGCTCACCGCTGATCTGCAACAGCGCATCGCGCTGGTCGCCGATGTGGAATCGGCCGGGGCAGCCACCGTGTACCGATTGTCGGAATCCTCGCTGCGCCGGGCCCTCGACGCCGGGCTCACCGCCGCGGAGCTGCATACTCTCTTCGAACGCCATTCCCGTACCCCGGTACCGCAAACACTGACCTATCTCATCGACGATGTCGCGCGCCGGCACGGCCGGCTCCGCGCCGGAATGGCGCAATCCTTCGTGCGCAGTGAGGATCCAGCGCTGCTGGCCCAGGTCCTCGCCTCACCGGTGGCCGCGACACTGGCGTTGCGCGGGATCGCGCCCACCGTCGCGATCTCGCAGGCGCCCCTGGGTGAACTGTTCGACGAATTGCGCGCGGCGGGTTTCGCACCCGCCGGTGAGGACGCGTCCGGCGCCATCGTCGATCTCCGGCAGCGCGGGGCCCGGATCACCGTACGGCCGCTGGCCCGGCAACCGTACCGGCCGTCCCCGCCGACCCACGAACAGCTCGAACTCCTGGTCACCGAGCTACGAGCCGGCGAACGCGCCGCCGGGGCCACCGCCGGGCAAGCGGTCCGCAGCGACGGCTCCCGCACCAGCACGGCCGCCGCGCTGGCCCTGTTGCAATTGGCCGCGCGCGTGCACCGGCAAGTGCATATCGGCTATGTCGACGCCAAGGGCACCGCGATCCAGCGGGTGGTCGAACCGGTGCGGGTCGGCAACGGGCAACTCGAGGCACTGGACCCGGTCACCGGCGCGGTCCGGCAGTTCATGCTGCACCGCATCTCGTCGGTCGCGCTGCTGGAATAGCTCAGCCGCGCAGGTTTCCGGGGTAGAGGTACTGGTCCGGGGGCGGGGTGGTGCCGTGCAGCCAGGCATCGAAGAACCCGGTCAGATCGACCGCGGATTTCGACTGTACGAAGGCGCGGAACTCCGGCATCGAAGCATGCCCGTAGGCGTGTGTGCCGGCGAATTCCCGCAGTGCGCCGAAGAACACCGCGTCGCCCAGCTGCTTACGCAGAGCGTGCAGGAACAAAGGACCGCGGTAGTAGACCGATGTGAACATCTTCTCCGGTCCCGGATCCTGCAGTGGCACCTCCCAGAACCGGGGTTTCGACAACGCCTTGCCGATCGTGTCCCGGTATTCGGCGTCTACATCGACCCCCTCCATCCGCTCCGGCCACAGATAGTCGGCGGTGTAGCTGGCGAGGCATTCGTTGAGACAGATATCGGACCAGCTGTGCACCGACACCGAATCGCCCCACCACTGGTGTGCCACCTCGTGCACCACGGTGTTCAGATCGGCCCAGTCGGCATAGACGGGCCGCGTCTGGGTTTCCAGGGAGAACGGCAGCGGGGCGGACAGGTAGATACCGCCACCGCTGTCGAACGGATACGGCCCGTAGAGGCTTTCGGTGAAATCGAGGATTTCCGGCAGCCGCTGCTCGTGTTCGCGCAGCTCACCCGAGCCCGGTGCGAAAGCGCTCAGCAGCGGCGTACCGTTCGCGCGGCGCTGTTCCAGATAGTCGAACCGGTCGATGGCGACAGTGGTGAGGTAGCCGATCACGGGGTGGTTCTGCTGCCAGCTGACGGTACGGAAACCATCGCGTACCTCGTCGCGCACCCGGACTCCGCCGGAGACCACTTCCCATTCCGCCGGAACGGTCGCGTGCAGGGTGAAGGTGGCCTTGTCGCGCGGGGAATCGTTGAGCGGATACCAGGTGGCGGCCGAATGCGGTTGGCCCGCCGCGAAAGCGCCGCCGGTGGGTGCGTAGGTCCAGCCTTCGCCACCGGTATCGGCCGCGACACCGGCGTATTCGACGGTGACGGTGAACGGCAGCCCCGGCAGCAGCGGCAGCGCCGGGGTGACCACCAGTTCGTGCGGTTCGTGCCAGGTGAACCCCGCGGGCAGATCGTTCACCCGCACCGCCCGCACCGCCGGTCCGTTGTAATCCAGGTTGAACGAGGTGAGCGGCTGGGTGGCGTGCGCGTCGATCCGGGTGGACCCGGTGAGCTGGTGGCCGGCCGGGTCGTATCCGAGGGTGACCTCGTAGTGGTCGACGTCGTAACCGCCGTTGCCGTCCTGCGGGAAATAGGAATCGCCGAGACCGTCCGCGCCGGCCAGGGACGCGGATTGCGCCTGCGCCGGCGTCAGCGACAGACTCGACAGCACCACCACCCCGGCGATGAGCCAGCGGGTGAGTCTCATGCGATTCCACCTTCCGTGGTCGGCGTGCGGATCACTGCGATGACCCCGACCGACGACGTTAGTCGCTCGCACTGCTCGATGGGCGCACCGGAAGGCTTGGCGCGCTGGGCGCTTTCGCGGGCACGGCAACCCACCGCGCGCCACGGCGACCCGCTACCCCCGGCGTTACTGGTCGCTCGGCCCGATCGTCGGCCCCAGCAGATCATCGGCGTCGGTTATCCGATAGGCGTATCCCTGTTCCGCCAGGAACCGCTGCCGGTGCGCGGCGTAATCCGCATCCAGCGTGTCGCGGGCCACCACGGAATAGAAATGCGCTTGTCCGCCGTCGTGTTTCGGCCGCAGCAACCGGCCCAGCCGCTGGGCTTCTTCCTGCCGGGAACCGAAGGTGCCCGAAACCTGCACGGCGACCGACGCTTCCGGTAGATCGATGGAGAAATTGGCGACCTTGCTCACCACCAGCACGGGTATCTCGCCGCGGCGGAACGCATCGAACAGGGCTTCGCGCTCCTTGTTCTTCGTGGATCCCTGGATCACGGGAGCGTCCAGCGCGGCACCCAGTTCGTCGAGCTGGTCCAGGTAGGCGCCGATCACCAGGGTGGGGGCGTCGCGATGCCGGTCGAGGATCGATTTCACCACCGCGATCTTGGTGTGCGCGGTGGAGCACAGTTTGTAGCGCTCCTCCGGTTCGGCGGTGGCATACGACATCCGCTCGGCATCGGTGAGGGTCACCCGCACCTCGATACATTCGGCGGGCGCGATCCAGCCCTGCGCCTCGATATCCTTCCACGGCGCGTCGTAGCGTTTCGGCCCGATCAGCGAGAACACATCGCCCTCGCGGCCGTCTTCGCGCACCAGGGTCGCGGTGAGGCCGAGCCGGCGGCGCGACTGCAGATCCGCCGTCATCCGGAATACCGGGGCGGGCAGCAGATGCACCTCGTCGTAGATCACCAACCCCCAATCCCGGCTGTCGAACAGTTCGAGGTGTTTGTACTCGCCCTTCGATTTCCGGGTGATCACCTGATAGGTCGCGATGGTGACCGGCCGGATCTCCTTGCGCTCACCGGAGTACTCGCCGATCTCCTCCTCGGTGAGCGAGGTCTTCGCCAGCAGTTCGCGCCGCCACTGCCGGCCGGCGACGGTATTGGTCACCAGGATCAGGGTGGTGGCCTTGGCCCGCGCCATCGCGGCCGCACCGACCATGGTCTTGCCGGCGCCGCAGGGCAGCACCACCACACCGGACCCGCCGGCCCAGAACGAATCGGCGGCCATCTCCTGGTAGTCGCGCAGCTGCCAGCCGCCGGTGCCGTGGTAATCCAGATCGATCGGATGGGCTTCACCGTCGACGTACCCGGCCAGGTCCTCCGCGGGCCAGCCGATCTTGAGCAGCTGCTGTTTGATATGCCCGCGTTCGGACGGATGCACGAGTACCGTGTCGTCGTCGATCCGCTCGCCGAGCATGGGGGCGATCTTCTTATGGCGGAGCACCTCGGCCAGGACCGCCGGATCGAGGCTCACCAGGGTGAGCCCGTGCGCGGGATGTTTGACCAGCTGCAACCGCCCGTAGCGGGCCATCGTATCGACGATATCGACCAGCAGCGGCTGCGGAACGGGGAAGCGGGAATGGCTGACCAGCGCATCCACCACCTGCTCCGCGTCGTGGCCCGCGGCGCGGGCGTTCCACAGCGCCAACGGGGTGATCCGGTAGGTGTGCACATGCTCGGGCGCCCGCTCCAGCTCGGCGAACGGGGCAATCGCCTGCCGCGCCACATCCGCGAGTTCGTGATCGACCTCCAGCAGCACTGTTTTATCGCTTTGTACGATCAGCGGCCCATCCGCCACGGGGCCCTCCTCACCTCGACTTCTGTCCATTGTCCCCGAACCCACCGACAACGCCGGGTGATGCTGCGGACACCCGTGCGGCCGGACCAGTGGCTGCCGACTGGACCGAGACAGGCACGGCGGTTCCCGCGAGTATCAGGGAATGATCGAACTCTCGGCGGCGGCCGGCGTCGCGGCGGCGGCGCTCGGGCTGGTGCTCACTCCCGGCCCGAACATGATGTACCTGGTCTCGCGCACAATATCGCAGGGCCGCGGGGCGGGATTGATCTCGCTGGGTGGGGTCGCCGCGGGCTTCGCGGTCTACCTCACCGCGGCCGCCACCGGGATCACGGCGGTGTTCGCACTGGTCCCCGAGCTGTATACGGCACTGAAAATCGCCGGCGCCGGATACCTGCTCCTGCTGGCCTGGCAGACGCTGCGGCCGGGCGGGACCGCGGTATTCGCCCCCGCCGCCCTCCCCCGCGACCCGGCCGGCCGGTTGTTCACCATGGGGTTGGTGACCAATCTCCTCAATCCGAAGATCGCGGTCATGTATCTGGCGTTGATTCCGCAGTTCATCGCCCCCGGGTCGGGCCCGGTATGGCTGCAGAGCCTGTGCCTGGGGTCGGTGCAGATCGCGGTGGCCTTGGCGGTGAACGCGCTCATCGTGTGCACGGCCGGCACGGTGAGCCGATTCCTGGCGGGCCGGCCGCTGTGGCTGCGGCTGCAGCGACTGCTGATGGGTACGGTGCTGGGCGCCATGGCGGCGCTCCTGCTCACCGACCGGACCCGCCCGGCTCCCGCCTGATCTCTCGGTCGGCGGCCGGCGCACCAGGGTTCCCGGAGCGGCCACTGTGGCCGTCGAATTCAGTTCGTGCGGATACCGGTGAGCTTGGCCGGGTTGGCGATATCGTAGGTGCCCCGGATCAGACCGTCCACGACGGTGAAACCCATCACCCGCGAAGGGAACGCCGGATATCCGTCCTCGCCCGCCCGGCCGCGCAGCAGCGCCCCGAGCTGGCCGTTGACCCGGACGAACTCCACCCCGGTCGCCAGGAAATCGTCGCCGGGCCGATCCAGCCCGTAGCGGCGGATGAGCCCGAGGAACAGGCGGGCCACCTTGTCCGGACCGACGATCACATTGCGGGCGGTCGCCGTGGTGCCACCGGAATCGCCGATCATCACCGCCGCCGGGTGCAGGACGGCCGCCACCGCCCGGGCATCGCCGGTGTAGAGCGCCGCCAGCAGTTTCTGTACGGCCGCCTCGTGCTCCTCGTCGGCGACGGGCCGCGGCGTCTGTTCCCGCACCGCCCGGCGGGCCCGCGCCGCCAGCTGCCGCGCGGCCTCCACGGTGATATCCAAGATCTCGGCGATCTCGCCGTAGGGCACATCCAGCCCCTCGTGCAGTACGAACGCGACCCGTTGCGGCGGCGTGAGCTGATCCAGAACGACCATCGCCGCCAGCCGGAACTCCTGCCGCAACACCACGGCGGCCAGCGGATCCGGTGCGCCGGCTCCGCCCACCGGTGTCACCACGGGTTCCGGAAGCCACTGCCCCACATAGTTCTCCCGCCGGACCGCGGCGCTACGCAACCGGTCCAGGCACAACCGGGAGACCACCGTCGTCAGCCAGGCCCGCAGATCCTCGATCTGGGATTGCGACGCTCCGGCCAGGCGCAGCCAGCTCTCCTGCACGGCGTCCTCGGCGTCGGAGACGCTGCCGGTCATCCGGTAGGCCACCGCCAGCAGATGCCCGCGATGTGATTCGAATTGATCGGCGAGAAGCGCGGCTACCACCACCCGAATTCTACGGAGAGCCGCCTACCCGGCCCGCGCCGCACCTGGAAAAACAGATGCCACACGTACTGCCGCGATGCGACCATCGGCAGGTGGAGGAACAGACGCTGACCGACGGCACGGTATGGCTGGACCGGCCGGATTCGTCCGATATCGACGCCATCGTCGAGGCCTGCCAGGACCCGGCGATCGCGGAATGGGTGGCCATCCCGTCTCCCTACGGCCGCGCGGACGCCGAAGATTTCATCGGCAACACGGTCGCGGCCGGCTGGGCGGCCCGCAGCCCGATCTGGGGCATCCGGACGGCGGAGCACGGCCGGTTGATCGGCACGGTGAGCCTGGGCACCCGCCCACGCGACGAAACCGCCGCCGAGATCGGCTTCTGGCTCGCTCCGGAACATCGCCGGCAGGGGATCATCTCCCGGGCCGTCGCACTGACCTGTGATTTCGGCTTCGATCCGGCAGGGATGGGCCTCATCCGCATTCACTGGCGGGCCTACGTCGGCAACCACGCCTCGGCGGCGGTCGCCCGCAAACACGGATTCCGTTACGAAGGTCTGGCCCGGCTCGGCAGTGAGCACCGCGGTACCCGCCGCGACCACTGGGTCGCCGCCCGCCTGAACACCGACCCACCCGGCCCAGCAGACGGATGGCCGTGAGGTGTTTTCGGCGCGCGCGGAGTTTCGGCCCTTGGCCCCTGCGTTCCACCCTCGGGACTCGCTGCTGCGCCGCCTCGCTTCGAGGCGGAGCGCAGGGACGGGCCGAAAGCTCTACGTACCCAGCTGAACCCGGCGCCGCCACTCGGCGTGTTCAGCGGTCGGAGGTAGAGCCGATCGTGGGCCCACAACCGGCCTCCAGGCCGCCGCCGGGCATGCCCCCTCTTCGGGCCTGCCCGGCCCGGACACTTGTGCGCTCGCGGCGCGGCGGACCGCTTCCGCTCAGCGCCCGCGCCGCCGCTGGATCGCATCGGCCAGCGTTTCCAGCTGGGTGACGGTGGTCTCCCAGTCCATGCACGCATCGGTGATCGACTGGCCGTAGGTGAGCTCACCGGACTTGCCCAGCGTGAGATCCTGCCGGCCCTCGACGAGGAAGCTCTCCAACATCACCCCGACCACGCCCGGTTCACCCGCGGCCAGCCGCTCGGCGATATCGGCGACCACGATCGGCTGACGTTTGTGGTCCTTCTTGCTGTTGCCGTGGCTGGCGTCGACCACGATCCGCTGCGGCAGGTTCGACTTCGCCAGCCGCGCGCAGGCATCGGCGACCGAGGCTGCGTCGTAGTTGGTTCCGTTGGACCCACCGCGCAGGATCACATGGCAATCCTCGTTACCGGCGGTCTGGATGAGCGCGGAACGCCCTTCCAGATCAGTGCCGGGGAACACATGGCTGGCCGCGGCGGCACGCACACCGTCCACCGCGACCTGGACATCCCCGTCGGTGCCGTTCTTGATCCCCACCGGCATCGACAGCGCGCTGCTGAGCTGGCGGTGCACCTGGCTGGCCGCGGTCCGCGCGCCGATCGCGCCGTAGGACACCAGATCGGAGATGTACTGCGGGGTGATGGGGTCGAGGAATTCACAGGCCACGGGCAGGCCCATGGCGGTGATGTCGAGCAGTAGCTGCCGGCCGATGCCCAGCCCGGTGTTCACATCGAAACTGCCGTTCAGGTGGGGATCGTTGATCAGGCCCTTCCAGCCCAGGGTGGTGCGCGGTTTCTCGAAATACACCCGCATGACCAGATGCAGCCGGTCGGACAGCACGTCCTGCGCGGCGGCGAGCCGACGGGCGTAGTCGAGGGCGGCCGCGGGGTCGTGGACGGAGCAGGGGCCGACGATCACCATGAGACGGTCGTCGGTGCCGTCGAGGACGCCGACGGTGGACCGGCGGCCGGCTCGCACGGTGGCGGCGTGGTCATCGGTGATGGCGTGTACCCGGCGTACCTCCGCGGGGGAACGCAGCGGGCTCACACTGAGGGTGCGCTGATCGTCCAGATCGCAATGGTCGGCATCTATATCGACTGCGATGGTCATCGTGGGTGGTGTCCTTCTCGTTCGGGCCGACCCACGGAAAGATTTTCCCCGTCGAGCCGGTCGTCATCCGGCTCGGGGAAACTGGTCAGCGCGCGTGGTTGCCGCAGACCGACCCACCCCGGGCCGGCTTGCTAAACCAGAAATACACGCGCTGCACGATTGATCAGGCTACCAGGCGGTGAACCCGGGATGTGCATCCGGGGCGGATTCGACCGGAAGAACGTGATGCTCAACACGATTCCGCCCCGGTCGCGACTCAGAACTGACCGGGCTCGTAGCTGCCCGCCGGGGTGTGGGCGATCGCGTTGAGCCGATTCCAGGCGTTGATGGCGGCGATGGCGGCGATCAGGCCGCCGATCTGGTCGTCGTCGTAGTGCTTGCGCACCCGCTGCCAGGTCTCTTCGCTCACCCCGCCGCCGTCGGCGAGCCGGGTGGCCGCCTCGGTGAGTTCGAGCGCGGCCCGCTCGGGCTCGGTGAACACGGTCGCCTCCCGCCAGGCGGCGACGAGATTGATCCGGACCGGGGATTCCCCGGCGTGCGCGGCGTCCTTGGTGTGCATATCCACGCAGAAGGAGCAGCCGTTGATCTGGCTCGCGCGGATTTTCACCAACTCGTGCACCGCGGGGGGCAGACCCGAATCGTCCACGACCTTGCCGGCGGTGATCAGCCGCTTACCGAAGCTCGCGGTGACTTTGTTGGCGAACAGGTTGACACGGGGTTCCATGGCGGAATTCCTTTCGTTGCTGCGGTCTCGTGGTGTCGACGACGCGCGCACTCCAGGTGTGACATCCCGCGGGAAACTATTTCCGGCCGGTGGCCCGGAACGCCTGCCGCTCTAGCCGGCGAAGTCGTACTTCACGCCGGTGAGCCGTTCCGACAGATCCCAGAGGGAACGGGCTGTGAGCTGGTCCTTTGCCCGCTTGGAACAGCCGGACGGCCCCGGATAGCCGCGCGATCCACCCAGCCCCGCGGGCCCGTAGTAGCCTCCGGGTTCAACCGGCGCGGTCGCGGCGAACAGCTCCGGCAGCGCGCCCATCTCGGCGCTCTGCGCGGCGAGTTTGTTCCCGATCGCCATGACCTTGTCCAGGATGGTTTCGGTATGCGACTGCAGGCCGGTTGCCGCGTAGCCCGGATGCGCCGCGACCGCGAGTTTCGCCGATCCGGCGGCGGTGAGCCGGCGCTGCAGTTCGAAGCTGAACAGCAGATTCGCGAGTTTCGACTGCCCGTAGGCGGGCCAGCGCTTGTAGGGGCGCTGCTCCCAGTTCAGATCGTTCAGGTCGATCGCGCCGATGGCGTGGGCCCCGCTGGAGACCGTGACGATCCGCTCGCTGATCTTGCCCAGCAGCAGACCGGTCAGGGCGAAATGGCCGAGATGATTGGTGCCGATCTGCATTTCGAATCCATCGGCGGTGCGGCGCAACGGAACTGCCATCACACCCGCGTTGTTGATCAGGACGTGTGCCGCGTCCACCCCGGCCGCGAATTCGCGGATCGACGACAGATCGGCGAGGTCCAGCCGTCTGACCTGCGCCCGCTCCCCGATCTCGTCGGCGACGGCCTGCCCCTTCTGCACATTCCGGCAGGCCAGGATCACCTGTGCACCCGCGCCCGCCAGCGCCCGGGCGGCCACCGCGCCCAGACCGCTGTTGGCACCGGTGACGATTACCGTCCGGCCCTGCTGATCGGGGATGTCCCCGACGCCCCAACCACTCATGCGGCGAGTCTAATCCGGGTCGGCGCCGCGCACCGGGTGTGCGGCGCCGGGCAGTCACTCCGGTCCCGGCGGTCACCGCGTGGACCTGCGCTGCCGTCGCACACCCTTCCCAAATTAAATAGGTTTGCCTAACCTATTGATCGGACCAGAACGCGCCGCACACAACTTCGAGTCCCTTTCCCGATGAGGCATACCGTGACTTCCTCTGCCACCGGCACCCACCGTGACGGCTACGTCCCCTACCCCCCGGAGCTCGCCGCGGCCTACCGCGCCGCCGGGTACTGGACCGGTACGACGCTCGGCGAGCTGCTGCGCGCGACCGCCCGGCGGCTGCCCGGCCGCCCGGCCCTCCTGGGCGACCGGCCGCTGACCTACGCCGAACTCGATGCCGAGGCCGATCGGATGGCCTACGGGTTCGCCGCGCTCGGGATCGCCGCCGGTGATCGGGTCGTGGTCCAACTGCCCAACAGTCCCGAATTCGCGGTCGTGCTCTTCGGGCTGCTGCGCGCGGGGGTGATCCCGGTGCTCGCGCTGCCCGCCCACCGCCGGGCCGAAATCGAGCATCTGGCCGAGTTGTCCGGCGCCGTCGCCTATCTGATCGCCGACCGGCACGGCGACTTCGACTACCGGGAGCTGGCCGCGACCGTATCCGCGGCGGTCGAATCCGTACGCCACGTTCTGGTTCTCGGTGACCCGGGACCCTTCACCGATCTCCTCTCCATCGCGCGCGACACCGGCTCCCTGCCGGCGCCCGACCCCGGCGATATCGCGCTCATGCTGGTCTCCGGCGGCACCACCGGCCTGCCGAAGCTCATCGCCCGCACCCACGACGACTACGTGTACAACGCGACAGCCAGTGCGGAGGTCTGCGCGCTGGGCCCCGACGACGTCTACCTGGCCGCGCTGCCGGCCGCCCACAACTTCCCACTGGCCTGCCCGGGAATTCTCGGCACGGTGGCGACCGGCGGCGCAGTGACTTTCGTGGCCGATGCCAGCCCGGAGAACGCGTTCGCGGCGATCGAGCGGTACGGCGTCACCGTCACCGCGCTGGTTCCGCCGCTGGCGCAGCTGTGGTCGGCGGCGGTCGACTGGGAGGACGCCGATATCTCGTCGCTACGGCTGCTGCAGGTGGGCGGTGCGAAACTGGCCGAGGTCAACGCGCGTGCGGTGGGTCCGGCGCTGAATGTCACGCTGCAGCAGGTTTTCGGGATGGCCGAGGGACTGCTCAATTTCACCCGCCTCGACGACGACCCCGACCTTGTCTGCACCACCCAGGGCCGGCCTCTCTCCCCGGCCGACGAGATCCGCGTGGTCGACGAGAACGGCATCGATGTGGCGCCCGGCACCGTGGGCGAACTGCTGACCCGCGGCCCGTACACGCTGCGCGGCTACTACCGTGCCCCGGAACACAATGCGCGCGCATTCACCCCGGACGGCTTCTACCGCAGCGGTGATCTGGTACGGCAGTTGCCCAGCGGGCACCTGGTGGTCTCCGGCCGGAGCAAAGATGTGATCAACCGGGGCGGGGAGAACATCTCCTGTGACGAACTCGAGGAACATCTGCTCGCCCATCCGGCGGTGCGCCACGCCGCGGCGATCGGCCTGCCGGACCCCGGGCTCGGTGAGAAGGTGTGCGCCGTTCTGGTGGTCACCGAGGCGATGCCGGCACTGGCCGAGATCAAGGAATTCCTCGCCGGCCGCGGGCTCGCCACCTACAAGCTGCCCGATGTCCTCCGGCAGGCGGACGCACTCCCGGTCACGGCGGTGGGCAAGATCGACAAGAAGGCGCTGCGCGCCCAGGGCGGCTGACCGGACCGGCGGATAGGCGTACCCGAGGTTCGGTTCCCGCGGCCGGCGGGAGCGGTCCGGTGCGGAACCGGCCGCGAGTGAGACGTCAGGACCGGAGCGCCCCGCCGGCTTTCACTA
This sequence comes from Nocardia carnea, assembly GCF_029869215.1. Classification (GTDB taxonomy): domain Bacteria; phylum Actinomycetota; class Actinomycetes; order Mycobacteriales; family Mycobacteriaceae; genus Nocardia; species Nocardia carnea_B. Next base: position 8,803 of record NZ_JARWPM010000307.1, on the reverse strand, counting down.
TGTAAGGCGCTACGCTGCGCAGCTTTTCGCAGGTCTCCTCGAATTCGCGCTCGGGCCGCGACTGCGCGACCACACCGGCGCCCGCCCGTAACCACGCACCGTGGTCGTTCTGATAGACCGCGCGCAGCACCAGCGCCGCCTCCATGGCGCCGGCCGGCGATACCCGCAGTACCGCACCGGAATACAGGCCGCGCGGCGAATCCAGGCGGAAGACCGCGTCCACACCGGCCGGTTTCGGTATCCCGGAGGCCGTCACCGAGGGGAACAACACCTCCAGCGCGTCCCAGGCGGTACGCCCCGGCGCCAGCCGGCCGCGGACGGTCGAGGCGAGATGCTGGACGCTGCCGCGTTCCCGGACAGCCATGAAATCCGATACGGCGGTCGTCCCGGGTTCGGCGACGGCGGCGACCTCGGCGAAACAGGTCTGCACCGAGATGGCGTGCTCGACGATTTCCTTCGGGTCGGTGGTCAGTTCCGCGCGGGCCGCACTGTCGATATCGGCACCCAGCCCGAATGCCCGTGTCCCGGCGAGCGGTTCGGTGCTGACGGTCCGGTCCTCGTCCACCGCGAGTACCAATTCGGGACTGAACCCGGCGGCCTCCAACCCGCCCAGGCACAACGCGAACGAGCGCGCGGGAGTGTTGTGGGCCCGGCCCAGCCGATAGGTGGCGGGAATATCCACCGCGAACGGTAACTCGACCCGCCGCGAGAGAATGACCTTTTGATACCGGCCCGCGGCGATCTCCGCCACGGCCTTCTCGACGCGTTCGCGATACCCGGTGGCGTCGAGTGCCACCTCCACCGGATACGCCCGCGGTAGCGGGTCGTCCTGCGAGCCGGCGACGAGGTCGAGCAGGGCCGCGGTTTCGTCCGCGCCGGCGCCGGTGACCCAGACACGACCCGAAAGGTCGATACGCACCTCGAGGCGGGGCAGCATCAGCTGCGCCAGCACGGTCCGCGGTGGCAGGTAGCCGGTGGCGCGCAGGCTCCGGGCACAGAATTCGAAGCCGATCCAGCCGTAGGCATTACGACCGTTCGCCGGCAATCCGGCCAGCGCCCGGTCCAGCGCCCGGGCAGGGCTGCCGTGCCAGTTCGTCGAGGTCACCGACCCCGCCGCGGCGATCCGCAGCTGGTCGGCATCCAGTTCGATCGTGGCCGCCGGGTCGGCGGCGAAAACCCATTCCCCGCCGCCTTCGTAGATCACGTACTCGCCGAATCGTCGTTCGGCGGCCAGGCGCGACATCGCCGCCACGGGGTCGGTCACATATTCGACGCGTAAACGTTCGTCCGTGGTCGACAACGATCCTCCAAGGCTAACCGACCGAAACAGGAAGTAAGGTTAGCATTACCTGCCTTTCCTGTGGGATGCTCGAGCGGCCGCCGAAATCGCCCCATACGGCGAGTGAGCCCTCCATAGTGGTCGTATGGAGTAGTTTCGAAGTCCACCGCCGCGAGCCGCCGGCCGCTCCGGCGAAGGAGTGGCGCAGCCGGTGGCAGGACGGCCACGAGCCCCCCGATCGGACACAGAGGATCCCCCACCATGATCGAGAACCTCGGTGGCGCACCGTCGCCGGCCGACGACCCGCCGGAATCGGTGGTAGCGCTGGTGGATTCCGCCTCGGGCACCGAACGCGAGCTGGTCGGCCGCTGGATCGCCGAGGGCGGCCTGGCCGCCGATCTCGGCGTGCATGCCCCCGTCACCCAGCTCGATCTCGATGCCGGCGCCGTGGCCGGCCGGCTCACCGGCCGCACCGACGACCCGCTGGTCGTCCCCGTCCGCGTGCTGTGGCTGCCCCCCGAACGCGACGGCGTCCGGCGGGTGACCTTCGGTGATCTGGCGCTGCTCACCAACCCACGCCGGCCCAACCGGCTCGCGCAGCGGCGACTGGTCTCCCGTTCCCCGGACCGGCATCTGGTGCTCACGGGTGCGCCCGCCCGGCTCAGCGAGTTACGGGCGAACCACCCCGAGGCCGCGGCGTTGCACTACACCGGCAGCACCGAGCCCTTCGCCCGCGCCGTGGTCCGCGCGGCGGTGGTCGCGCTGGAACGCGCCGAACGCACCGTGATCGGCGACCGCTACAAGGTGCCGCGGCTGGTCGCCGAGGAGATCATGGATTCGCCGGATTTCCTGCGCCGGCTCGAACAGATCGCCGACGAGACCGGCACCGAGCCGCAGGAAGTGGCCCGCCGCGCGGAGAAGGCACTGAACGAGTTGGTCGCCGCGCAGAGCCGGACGGTGTCGGATCTGTTCACGCAGGCCATGCGCCCGGTACACGCCTCGACGTGGAACGTGGACTGCGACGAATCCGGTCTGGCCGCCCTCCGCGACCTCAACCGGCGCTATCCGCTGGTGTTCCTGCCGTCGCACCGCTCCTATGTGGACGCCTTCGTCCTCGGCGATGTGCTGGCACGCAACGATTTCCCGCCCAACCACGTAGTCGGCGGGGCGAACCTGCGGTTCTGGCCGATGGGCCCGATCGCCCGGCGCACCGGCACCATTTTCATCCGGCGCAGTTTCACCGGCGATACGGTCTACCAGGCGGTGGTCGAAGAGTACTTCGGCTATCTGCTGGCCCGCCGGTTCAATCTGGAGTGGTATTTCGAGGGCGGCCGCACCCGCACCGGCAAACTCCGCCCACCCCGCTACGGACTACTGAACTACCTGGCCGCCGCGGTCCGCCGGGACCGCGTCACCGACGCATTGCTGGTGCCGGTCTCCATCACCTACGAACGGCTCAACGAACTCGGCGCCATCGCCGACGAACAGGTGGGCGGCCGGAAGAAACCCGAGGGCCTGGCCTGGCTGGCCCGCTATATCCGCAACCAGCAGCATTCGGCCGGTCACGTCTACGTCCGGTTCGGTGATCCGCTCTCGGCCCGCGACCGGCTGGCCGCCCACGGCGACCCGCTCACCGAACCCCCGATCACCATTCCGCTGCACCGCACCGACGGTGGTCCCCCTGCGCGGGCCGGGCTCGACGAGCTGAGCGAGCAACTGGGTGAACGGGAACGCCGGGCGGTACAGCGGCTCGCCTTCGATGTGGCCGTGGGCATCAACGCGGTCACGCCGATCACCGCCAATGCCCTGGTCACCCTGGCGCTACTGGGTGTCCACGACCGCGCACTGACCCGGGCCGAGGTGTGCGAGGTGCTCAACCCGGTGCTGGACTACATCGAGAAGCGCGATCTGCCCCGCGGCGAGATCGCGAAACTCCGCGACGAGCAGAGCCTGGCCGTCGTACTGGAGCAGCTCTCGCTGGCCAAGGTCGTCACGGTCTATCGAGGCGGGGTGGAACCGGTGTATTCGATCGAACCGGGCGCCCATCTGGAGGCCGCGTTCTACCGCAACAGCGCGGTGCACTGGTTCGTCGACCGGGCCATCCTGGAACTGGCGATCCTGGCCGCGGTCGAAGCGGCCCCGGACGACCCCGCCGCCGGCGCCATCGGCCCCGATACCGATGCGCTGGATATCGGCTGGGCCGAAGCGTACCGGCTGCGGGATCTGCTGAAATTCGAATTCTTCTTCCCGGACCGCGCCGAATTCGCCGACCGGATCACCGCGGAAATGCTGCTGGTGGATCCGGGGTGGCGATCCCGCCCCAGGAACACGCTCGGTAGTGAAATCCTGACCGCGCTCACCGATACCGGTTTCATGATGGCCCATCGCGTATTGCGTTCGTTCTTCGACGCACAATTGGTCGTCGCCGAACGGCTGGCCGCCCGGGAGCCGGTCGCCGATATCGACCACAAACAGTTCATCGCCGAATGCGTATCGGTCGGCCGGCAGATGCTGCTGCAGAAACGCCTGCACAGTACGGAGTCGGTTTCCACCGAGCTTTTCGGCAGTGCGCTCAAATTGGCCGCCAATCACGGATTGGTGGACGCCGCCGACCCCGGATCGGAGAAATCCGTGGCCGCGCTGGCCGAGGCCCGGGCCGAGTTCGCCGAGCGGCTGCGCACGATCGGTATCCGCATATCGCGCGCCGCCGCCCTCGATCCGTCCAATCGCACGGCGGGGCGGACCCGATGAGCACCCCCGTCACCGGCGCCGGGGAATCCGCGGCCTCCTCCGACGGTGATCTCGCGGCATTCATCGCAGCGATTCGGTCGGGGCCGCAGGGCGCGGATATAGGCGCGATTTTCGACCTGTCTGCGGTCGCGGACCTGCGCATAAAATCCGCCCGCCGGTTCCGCGGGCCCGATCGTGAACTGCTGAAAAGCCTGTTCGAGCAATTGCGCCACAGCGGTGACAGTGCCGGTCCGGAGCTCACCGAACGACTCGTCGGACACGCGGCCGGGCGGACACCGGGGGAACTGGCCGCACTGGGGGACAGAATCTTCGCGCGCGGCTGGTACGACCGGCTGTACCCGGAGATCTGGCGCCTGATCGCCGAACACCGTGCGGCCGGGCACACCGTGGTGCTGACCGGGACCGCGACCGAGAGCCAGCTGCGGCCCGCGGCCACGGCGCTGGGGATCACCCATGTGCTCGGCGCCCGGCCCGAGGTGGAGGCGGGCCGGCTCACCGGCCGGATCGCCGGCACCGTCCCGTGCGGCCCGGACAAACACGCGGCCGTGACAGCTTTCGCCGCGACGCACGATGTCGACCTCGCGCGCTCCTACCTCTACACCGGCAGCGGTGCCGATCTCCCGCTGCTCGCGGCAGCGGGAGCGCCGGTACCGGTCGCACCGGATGCGCCCCTCTCGGCCGCCGCAGCCGGTCAGGGCTGGACCGGACCCGCGGTCGAGCCCCGCACCGGGCCCACAACCGGCGACTACCTGCGCACCGTCCTCGGGTTCGCGGCCCTGCTCGGCGGCGCACTTTTCGGCGCCCTGAGCAAAGCACACACCCGAAATCGCCGGACCATGGCCGACGCGCTGATGCGCTACGGCACCCGCTGGCCGTTACGACTGTGCGGGATCCGGCTGCGGATCACCGGCGCCGAATACGCGCGCAGTCCACGACCGGCGGTATTCCTGTTCAACCATCAAAGCCAGTTCGACGTTCTCATCGTTCCGGCCGTGCTCGGTGCCGGGGTGACGGGAGTAGGCAAGAAGGAGCTCATCCGGCACCCGGTTTTCGGGCCGCTGATGCGGTTCGTGGGGGTCACGTTCATCGACCGCTCCGATACCGACCGCGCCAAGGCCTCGCTGGCCCCCGTGGTGCATACGCTGCGCGACGGGCTGTCGGTGGCGATCGCCCCGGAGGGCACCCGGTCCTATTCCCCGCAACCGGGCCGCTTCAAGAAGGGCGCGTTCCATATCGCGAGGCAGGCCGGGGTACCGGTGATTCCGGTGGTGATCCGCAATGCCGCCGAGATCGGCCGCCGCGACTCCATGATCGCGCGACCCGGCACGGTCGATATCGCGATCCTGCCGCCGATCGATATCACCGCCCGGACTCCTGCCGAACTGGACCGCGAGGTCGCCGCGGTGCGGCAGCGCTATCTGGACACGCTGCGGGACTGGCCCATCGGAGCGGTCTAGAGCGAACGCCCGAACAGCAGTTTCCACGGCATGAGCGCGGATTCCAACTGCACCGCCAGGCTCATCTTGGAAGCGCCCAGCGTCCGCTCCTCGAAGCGGATCGGGACCTCGGCGATACCGATGCCCTGTTTCTTGGTCCGATAGTTCATCTCGACCTGGAACGAGTAGCCGTTGCTGCGGATCGTGTCGATCTCGATGGCCCGCAGGGTCGCCGCCTCCCAGGCTTTGAAGCCGGCGGTGGCGTCCTTGATCCCGAGTCGCAGGATGGCGTTGACATAGAAGTTCGCCCAGGCCGAGAGCGCCTTGCGGTACCACTTCCATTCCGCGGCGGTCGAGCCGCCGGGAACGTAACGGGAACCGAGCACGACGCCGATACCCGGCCGCTTCAGTTCGTCCAGCATCGCGGGAATCACCTCGGCGGGGTGGGACAGATCCGCGTCCATCTGGATCACCACATCGGCACCCTCGTCGAGGGCCCGGGTGATCCCGGCGATATACGCCCGCCCGAGACCGTCCTTCTCCGTACGGTGCAGCACCGAGACGACGTTCGGCAGGTCCACGGCCAGTTTGTCGGCCACCTCACCGGTACCGTCCGGAGAATTGTCGTCGACTACCAGCACGTGCAGATCGGGCACGGGTAGCGCAGTCAGCCGTTCCACCGCAACCGGCAGATTGTCCCGCTCGTTGTAGGTCGGCACAACAACGGTAACCCTCAAGGGTCGCCCTCCCTGGTCTCGCCCGGCAGCCGAACCATGGGCCGCGAGCGTCGCTACGTATTACCCGTGAACGGTAGCCCAACCGTGTACCCGCAGCTACAGCGCACCGGTCCTACCCGCTGACGGGCAGGTTCGCCCGGCGGATTGCCGTTTGGGAGCACCACGCTCCGCGGCCGGTCGTCATTGCCCGTCGCGCCAGGCCCGGTCCGCCGCGTCCTGCGCTGCGTTGCGCTGCCGCACGATCTCGAGAGCGCGCTCGGCGGTGGCCCGATCCGGATAAGGACCCATCCGGTCACGGAACCAGCACTGACGCCCGCGTTCGGCACGCTGATGCTTCAGACAGTAGTACCACCGTTCGGCCATGACCCCAGCATCCCATCCCGCCGGGGTCCGGACGAACAAAACCCCCGGACCTTCGAGGTTCGGGGGTTGTGATTGTGGCCAGGGCCGGGATCGAACCGGCGACCTTTCGCTTTTCAGGCGAACGCTCGTACCAACTGAGCTACCTGGCCGCAGGCACCCGGAACGAATGCCATCCGATGGAAACCGGATGGCTCCGGCATCCACTGGCGACCCTGACGGGACTCGAACCCGCGACCTCCGCCGTGACAGGGCGGCGCGCTAACCAACTGCGCCACAGGGCCTTGCTCTGTGCAACCTACTTTCGTAGGTCGTACCCCCTACGGGATTCGAACCCGCGCTACCGCCTTGAAAGGGCGGCGTCCTAGGCCGCTAGACGAAGGGGGCTCGTCCCGGATCTCTCCGGACCGGCTTTTCAACGGCTGTCCGTTGGGAGCTCGCATAGCTTATGCCAGGGTGCGTGCAATTCCCAAATCGGCTGGTCAGGTCGGCGAACCGAGCTCCTCCAGTTGTGCGTAGGCACGCCAGCCGTGCGCGGCGAACTTCTCCGCCCACTCCGCGGTGCAACTCGCCTGCACCACCACCTCCAGCGACTCGCGGAAGCGGGTTCGCAGATCCGGCCCGCCACTGTGCGCGTCGACGATGTAGCGCTGCCCGATGAGTGCGCCGGCCAAGGTCCGGGTGAAACGGTCGGGGTCGGTGTCCGGCCGCAGCTGCCCCTGATCGATGGCACCCACGGCGAGTTTGCGGATCGCCGAGGAGAGCATCCGGCAGCCACCGTTGTCCTGCCGCCCGAAACCCGGGTCGATCACCAGCCGGAATTCCGCCTGCACGATGATGTCGTGTTCGAGGCGTAATGCCAGTTCGTCGAATACGCCGTGCAAAATATCGAGCGGTCCCAGTTCCACGCGTACGAGCCAGCGATCGATAGTGCGGTGGTATCGCTCGATGGCCGAATCGAGGACGGCCCGCGCCAGATCTTCTTTCGAATCGAAATGGAAGTACATGGCGCCTTTGGTCGCTCGCGACCCTTCCAAAATGCGGTTGAGCGAAGCCGCGGCATAGCCGCTCTTCCCGAACTCAACGGCGGCGGACCGGATAATTGCTGCCCGTGTCCGACGGGCCCGCTCTTGCTGCCGTGCCATGCTCGAAACGCCTCCGAAGCCTTGTGCATCCGCCGGAGTTGCCACCTGCGGAATGCTCGCGACCGATCAGCTGCCGCGGACGGGCGGGCTGACGGCGCGAACGTATCCTGTTGTATCCGACCTACGGTCGGTTTATTGACCTGTATCGAACTTTTGGTACGAAACCCAGACCGAGGGAGAAACACACCGGCTGGTATAATTTGAACGCCCGGGTGCGCCGCAGGGGGTGCGCATCCGGGCAACTCCGTTGCGCTGTAGCTCGTCCCCGATCCGCCTCCCGCAGCGTCGACCCAAGTGACACCCCGAATTCGCTGAATAGTCACGCTACTCGGATTCGGGCACCGACACGCGGCAAATGGATAGAGCGGGCTATCATTTCGTTGCGCGGATTTCGTGCACACAACATGACTCTCCGGGCGGCGAACGAACGAGCGAATCACCCCGGACGCCGGAAGCTCGCCCGCGCGGGCGGGTTTCGCACCGGAGTTCAGCCGGTCACTCCGGCCGCTGGTCGTATACCGTCTCGCCCGCGAGCGCCAACAGGGCGCCGACACTCCGGGAAATGCGTCCCGGAACCCCACTTCAGCGAGAACTCTGCCTTTACCGATCCAAAGGCATTGGTATCCAACATATTTGGATCGTATCGTGCTACCCGTTGTATCAACAATGCCGGCGGTACCGTATTTCGATACCCATAGGTATGGTTTACCGGCCGCGCCTGGGGATCCGGCCGCGTAGCCGCACACCCTCTCCGTCCCCTCCCTGCGTCGCGGCCGCCGAGACCCTCCGTAAGGCCACCGCAGGCCCCGAGAGACACAAAGCGCCAGCTCAACCACCCGATTACGCCCTCGGGACGCCTTTTCAGTACACTTGCCCGCGCGCCCCTATAGCTCAGTTGGTAGAGCTACGGACTTTTAATCCGCAGGTCCCAGGTTCGAGCCCTGGTGGGGGCACCCTCGGGGGCGGCCGCCCCCGCCCCCGCCGGCGCGGCGGCGGCGGCAGGGCGGGGCGGCCCGCCGGGCCGGTACAACCCCGGTTCGCCCGGCCCCTCGTCGTATTTCGATTCCCCCGGCCACGGGAACCCGTGGCCGGGTT
>NZ_JARWPM010000306.1 GCF_029869215.1 Nocardia carnea | reverse complement strand
CTTTGGGCGGGGGCGCGGGCCGGGGCTCCGAGCCCCCCCGTGACGCCCGCCCCCCCCGGGGCCCCCGCGCCGACGGCGGCGCCGGCGCCGCTGAGGTCGGCGGCGCCGATTTCGCGCAGCAGGATGTTCAGCGTGAAGCTGACCAGAACGGTGAACGGAATCGCCACCAGCACTGTCGGCAGGATCGATACCCGCGCGACGAACCACGACTGATCGATGAATTCGCGCAGTTGGAAGGGGCGGCGCAGGCTCGCCCGGGCCACGGATGCGGTGAGTTCGAAGAATCCGCCGACGGCCCGCAATGGGACGGCAAGGACGTCGTTCACCGTGGATCCTCCTTGCCTAACACTGGTCCCGCCGGCGGCCGATCGGGATGCACCCTGGGACTCGCCCCGCTAAGTAGAACACGTTCATTTCCTATTTGGGGCCATTTTGAGGCTTGTGAACTGTCGACTTGTATCAATCCCAGACAGCGAGACTGAAACAGGTTTCATACGCCACGGACATCATTGTGTGAGGCCGGGCACAGTCCGACCCTTTGTTTACCAATGACTGGACGGTTGTACAACTCTTACCGGGCGGGTTTCCACGATCCGTTCGCGCAACACCGGGCCCGGCGAGACCCGCTCAACCCAGTTCGTGTAGTGCCGTTGCCGAGAAGGTACGACCTTCTTCTCGTCCGGCGAAGTAACCCGTCAGCGTGGTGGCCAGATCGTCATCAGACCATTGCGGACCCGTCGCATCGAAGCGCTGCTCGACAACCGGCGCGGCCATCAACGCGACCATCGGCCCGTAGACCACGAACACCTGCCCGTTGACTTTCTCTGCGGCAGGAGAGGCCAGGTAGGCCACCAGGCGCGCGACATGCTCGGGCGAGAGCGGGTCGACTTCACCCTCGGGCGCCGCGCTGAAGACCTGTTCGGTCATGGCGGTCCGCGCCCGCGGGCAGATCGCGTTGGCGCGGACGCCGAAGCGGTTCAGCGCACGCGAGGCCGAAAGGGTCAGCGCGGTGATACCGGCCTTGGCCGCCGCGTAGTTGGCTTGCCCCTCGGGGCCGAGTAGACCGGCTTCGGAAGAGGTATTGACGATGCGGCCGTATACCGGGGCGCCGGCCTCCTTGGACCGCGCCCGCCAGTAGGCGCCCGCATTGCGGGTCAGCAGGAAATGCCCGCGCAGATGTACCGCGAGCACCGCATCCCAGTCCTCGTCGGACATGTTGAACAGCATCTTGTCGCGGGTGATACCCGCGTTGTTGACCACGATGTCCAGGCCACCGAACGATTCGGTGGCCGCGGTGATCATCGCGTCGGCCGTGGACCGCTCGGCGACACTGCCCGCGACGAACTCGGCTTTGGCACCGAGGGCCCGGATCTGTTCCAGCGTCTCGGTTACGGCGTCGGACTCGGCGAGGTCGTTGACCACCACCGAGGCCCCGGCTCCGGCCAGGGCGAGCGCTTCGGCCTTACCGAGGCCCGCACCCGCTCCGGTCACGATCGCAACTCGCCCGGCAAGGCTGGTATCTGTATCGCTCACCGGGCCGACTCTAGAACGTGTTCTTATTCACGGCAAGAGCCGATTCACAGCAAACGCAATGCCGCTTTCGGGCATTGCGCGACCGCTTCGGCGACCTGCGACTCCTGATCCGGCGCGACCTCACCCTCGGCGACGTGCAGCATATCCTCGTCATCGAGTTCAAAGACGTCGGGAGCGATTCCCGCGCAGATTCCATTCGCTTCGCACTGATCGAAGTCAACGCTGACCTTCATCGAAACTCCTTTTCCCGCCCGATACCGCAAGCCTAACAACGACGGGCCGCCCGGGCGGGCTACATGGGCTGATTACCCTTCAATACTGGAACATGTTTCAGTCGATATGCAATGATCGGAGCAAGGTATCGGAGATCCATTCCGCGCTCCGGGAGGGTGAGCGCGGCGAGATCCCACGTCCCGGCCCCTTCTCCAACCCGTACAACGAAGGCTCGAGGTACCGCCATGCGCATCGCGTATACCCCGGAACACGAACAGCTCCGCGCCGAGCTGCGCGAATACTTCGCGCGGCTGATCACCCCCGAACGGCGGGCGGCGCTCAGCGCGCAGACCGGCGAATACGGGCAGGGCAATGTGTACCGCGAGGTCGTCGCCGAAATGGGTCGCGACGGCTGGCTCGCGCTGGGCTGGCCCGAGGAGTACGGCGGGCAGAACCGGCCCATGCTCGACCAGCTGATCTTCACCGACGAGGCCGCCATCGCCGGTGCCCCGGTGCCGTTCCTGACCATCAACTCGGTGGCGCCGACGATCATGCACTACGGCAGCGAGGAGCAGAAGAGGTTCTTCCTCCCCAAGATCGCCGCCGGTGAACTGCACTTCGCCATCGGCTACTCCGAACCCGGCGCCGGTACCGACCTGGCCTCGCTGCGCACCACCGCGGTCCGCGACGGCGACGACTACGTGATCAACGGCCAGAAGATGTGGACCAGCCTCATCGCCTACGCCGACTACGTCTGGCTGGCCGTCCGCACCGACCCCACGGCCAAGAAACACAAGGGCATCAGCATGCTGATCGTGCCCACCACGGCCGAGGGTTTCTCCTGGACCCCGGTGCACACCATGGCCGGCCCCGATACCAGCGCCACCTATTACCAGGACGTGCGCGTGCCGGTGACCAGCCTGGTGGGCCCGGAGAACGGCGGCTGGCCGCTGGTCACCAATCAGCTCAACCACGAGCGGGTCGCGCTGACCTCCGCCGCGGCACTACAGCTGGCACTGGCGCAGACAGTGGCGTGGGCGAAAGAGACCAAGGCCGCGGACGGGTCCGCGGTGTTCGACCGGGAGTGGGTCCAGCTGAATCTGGCCCGGGTACACGCCAAGGTCGAATACCTCAAGCTGATGAACTGGGAGATCGCCAGCCGCGCGGACGCCGGTGGCGACGCGGCACCCCGTCCCTGGGACGCGTCGGCGTGCAAGGTGTACGGCACCGAACTGTCCACCGAGGCCTACCGGCTGCTGATGGAAGTGCTCGGCCCCCAGGCGACCCTGCGCCAGGACTCCCCCGGCTCGGTGCTGCGCGGCCGGCTCGAGCGGATGCACCGCGCCGCCCTGATCCTCACCTTCGGCGGCGGCACCAACGAGGTGCAGCGCGACATCATCGCCATGACCGCGCTGAAACAGCCCGCCTCCGCCCGCTGACCTCGCCCGATTCCAGAAGTAGGTAGTTCACCATGGATTTCACTCCCACCGAAGCCCAGCTGGACCTGGCCCGGCTCACCGGCGAGGTCTGCGAGAAACTGGTCACCGCCGACCGGCTGCGCGAACTGGACGGCGGCACCGCCAAATTCGACGAACCGTTGTGGAAATCGCTCGCCGAGACCGGCGTACTGGCCGCCGCGCTGCCCGAGGAGATCGGCGGCAGCGGGTTCGGCACCCTGGAACAAACCGCTATCCTGCGCGAACTCGGCAAATCGGTGGCGGCCGTCCCTTACCTGTGGTCGATCGTGCTCGGCGCGGGCGCGCTGGCCCGTTTCGGCTCCGCCGCCCAGCGCGACCTCGCCGCCGCTGCCGCGGCCGGTAACTCGATCCTCACTGTCGCCGTGGCCGAGGAACACAATTGGGATCCGGCCCGGCCCACGGCCACCGCGGTCGGGTCCGGCGACGGCTGGCAGGTGACCGGCGTCAAAACCACCGTCCCCGTGGCCGACCGGGCCGCACGAATTCTGGTGCCCGCCTCGGTCTCCGGACAGGCCGCGGTCTTCCTTGTCGACCCCTCCCACGAATCCGTCACTGTGACCGCGCAGCAGGTCACCGACCGCAGCGCCGAATCCCTCGTCGAATTCACCGACTCCCCCGCCGAACTGCTCGGCACGGTGGAATCCGGCGAACAGATCCTCACCTGGCTGCTCGACCGCGCCTGGCTCGGCCTGGCCGCCCAGCAACTGGGCACCCTCGAGCGCTCGCTGGAACTGGTAGGCGACTACGCCCGCGAACGCGAACAGTTCGGCCGCGCCATCGGCAGCTTCCAGGCCGTCGCCCAGCGCCTCTCCGACGCCTACATCAGCACCCAGGGCCTACGCCTCACCGTCACCCAGGCGGCCTGGCAGCTCAGCGAAGACCTCGACGCCACCGCCGCCGTCCACACCGCGAAGTTCTGGGCCGCCGAGGCGGGCCACCAGGTGGCGCACACCCTCGTCCACGTACACGGCGGCGTCGGTATCGACCGCGACCACATCGTGCACAACTACTTCACTGCCGCCAAACACAACGAATTCGTCCTCGGCGGGGCAACGAACCACCTCCTCCCCCTGGCGCAATTCGTCCCCGAATCCGCTTCGCGGAGCCGGCCGGTCAGCGGAATCACCGCTGACCGGCCCCCGGCCTCCCGCACCTGGCGGCGCCGGACGCACTCTTCGGCGGTCTGCGCCGAGTTGAGCGCAGGCGTGGCCGTGGAACAGCGGTCGAGTCCGGCCCGGGTACCGGCGGATTCGGCCGGGCACGCAGCGTAACGGCCGAATATGGTGCCCACCCGCTCAGTGGAGGCGCACCTCGGGGCTCGCCGGGTTCGGCGCGTCGAGGATCGGCTGCGGCATACCGCGCAGATGTAAGTCGACGAAGGCGATGACATATTGCCGTGTCAGGGCGATTGCGCGATTGCCGTCGATGGTGGTCTCCGGGACCCGGTAGCCGATGGCTGCGGTGATCGGCGCGTAGTCGGTGAAGGACGAATGCGACGTGCCGTCCACCGACAACCAGCGTTTCCAACCGACGAACCCGTCATACGCGGTCGCCCATTTGGCCCCGGACGGGCCGCCGGGCGCGTGGTTCGCTGTGCCCATCATCAGGAACGGCCGGTCGACAGCCCGGCCGTAGGGCGCGGCGGGGAACGTCCCGTCCAGGTTGAACCCCGCGCGGATCCGGCTGTCCTCGGCGAGCGCGTACGGCGCCGTGAAACCGCCCGCGGAATGCCCACCCATGGCGATACGGGAAGCGTCTATCGGTAGTCGTCCGGTCAGCTCGTCGAGGACGAAAGACACATCCTGCGCACGGTTGCGCGCGACCGCCACGGCGTCCGGCCTGCCTCGGCAGGCCGCGCATTCGGTGGTACGACCATCCGGGAAGGTCACGGCGGACGCCTCGTAGGTGTGGTCGATGCCGAGCACGAGATAACCGCGACCGGCCAGTTCCTCGGCGAGGCCGGTGAGCGACGCCCGCGGCATGCTGAAACCGGGCGAAAGCACCACCGTGGGTAGCGGGTGTTCCGACCTCGGCGCGTCGACAAAGGCATGCGTCCGTACCCTGCTGAGCAGGTCCGGGACAATGCCGTCCACACCCAGCGAAGCGAGGATGAGCGCCGACTCCGCGGGCGAGGCATAGCCATCCGGCCCGCCGACAGGCGCCAGTGCGGGATACCACGCGGAGACCATCAGTTCGCGGTTGCGATCCGGAACCCACGGGTCGGGCCTATCACCATCGATCAGGTGGAACTCCTGGACACCGACCGGGAACGGACCGGTCGGCGCCGGCAGCGCCACACCGTGCCCGGACCCGGAGGGGCTGGGCGCCCCCGAAACGGGCGCTGTGGCCGCGGCCCATAGCGCTACCGCGAGAATCGCTGCGCAGGAGAGGAGACGAGTGATACCCACGGACTCACCTTCGATCGGAACAATATGTCCCGCCGAGTCTTTCAAACGGCTGCACGTCCCGGCATCGGTTGAAACCCCGAAACCGGCCCTGAACCATAGGAATCGACTCGCTCATGCGGTATCCATCGGGGCATGAGCGAGGACCCTCCGTGGTGACGCTCCGCTACCGCCTCCGGGCCTGACTCGCTCATGCGGTATCCATCGGGGCATGAGCGAGGGCCCTCCGTGGTGACGCTCCGCTACCGCCTCCGGGCCTGACTCGCTCATGCCCGGGCTGCCAGTAGCTCTCCGGTGAGCCGGTCGAGGCGGTCGGCCGCGCCCGGGTCGAGAGTGGGTAGCGACAGATCCAGGGCGCGGCCGCGATCTATTGCGCGCAGTGGTACCGCGGACGGGACATCGACGAAATCGTGGATCGGGCGGATCGCGGTGGACACGGGCCGGGCGGCGAGGGCGGCGAGCGTTCTGATGGCCGTCCTGGCGAGCGGATTCAGCGGGGTGAGGTCCCCGCTGCGGGTGAAGCCGGGGTGGTAGAGGACGTACCCGATCTGCCCGGCGAATCGCGCGGCGAACGAAACCCCCAGCAAATCGTTCGCCCGCCCGGCCTGCAATTGGGCGCGGACCACGCTGTACCCGCGCAGGAGCTGCGGGTCGTCCCAGTTCACCGCCCCCTTCCGAGTGCCGACGCCGGCGATGTTCACGATCACCGGCTGCGCACTTCGCTCCAGCAAGGGAACCAGCCCGTACGAGAGCAGATACCGGCTGAGGTAGTACAGCGCGAAGGTGCGCTCGAATCCCTCCGCGGTCTGGATGCGCTTCGGCGAGGTCCGGTTCGCGAACAGCAGCAGCGCGTCCACCGTCTCGTAGGCCGACTCGATTTCTGTGACGATCCGTCGCGTCTCCGCCACCGAACTCAGGTCCGCTCGCAGAAACCGCACCCGGCCCGCCCCGGATCCGGCGGCGGCGAGTAGCGCATCCCCCTTGGCCGGGTTGCTACCGATCGCCACGATCCGATCGCCCCGGGCGAGCCGCTCCAGCGCAAACGCGCGCCCCATACCATCGGTACCACCACTGATCACAATGGTTCTCGCCATCACACCTCCATCGGTCCACCTGTCGATCCCTATCCTCGACAGCGGTCACCGCCCCCGGAAGAAGGCACTTTTATGTTCCCCACCCCAGCGCAGGCGTACCCCTTCGCCGCGGCGGAGCTCCCCGCCCCCGTGCCGAGCGCGGACTATCAGGCCTGCCCGGTGACCGATATCGTCCGGCTCCTCGGCGACAAATGGACCCTGCTGGTGATCGCACTCCTGGCCCGCCGCCCCTACCACTACAACGAACTGCACCGCTCGATCGAGGACATCAGCCGCCGCATGCTCACCCGCACCCTGCGCTCCCTGGAGACCGACGGCCTCGTCGCCCGCAAAGTCCATCCAACCGTCCCACCCACGGTCGAATACAGCCTCACACCCCTCGGCGAAACCCTGCTCAGTCCTCTCGCGACCCTCGCCGACTGGGCTGTGAATCACGCAGGCGACGTCGCCGTGGCACGGCGAGCCAGTGTGCGCGGTGATGGCTCATGACGATGTCGTGCGCCATCGGCGATTCCGATAGGAGTTCTCGGTGATACTCAGTAGCAAGGGTCAGGTAACGATCCCGGCCGCATCACGCTCGAAATTCGATCTCCACGCGGGCGATCACTTGGAGGTGGTCGAAGTCGACGGTGCACTTCTCATCCTTCGGCACGATCAGATCCCGCCCCACGGACGGCGACTTGTCGACCAGATGCGTGGCACCGTCGACAGCAAGTCAACTGCGTAACCCGCCCGCTCCGCGTGGAGCCCGGGGCACACTCGTACCGAAGCAGCTCCGGCCGGGCACGTCAGGCGAAAACGGCATTGGCGCGAAACCGTTTCGGCCGGTATCTGAGGGGCTGCCACAGACGATGCGACAGCCCCTCAGGAAGTACATACCTACGACGAGCTACCCGCCTGCGAGTGTTCGTCGGCGTCGCGTTCTTCGGTGTACGCCTTGGCCCATTTGTAGTCGGGCTTGCCCGCCGGGCTCCGTTTGATCTCGTCGACGAACCATAGGCTGCGGGGCAGCTTGTAGGAGGAGATCTCCTGGGTGAGGATGGGGCGCAGTTCCTCCAGCGTGGGCCGTTTGTCGCCGCGGCACTGCACCACCGCCGCCACCCGCTGACCCCAGCGTTCGTCGGGGACCCCGACCACCAGCGCGTCGAAGATCTCGGGATGGCATTTCAGCGCGCCCTCGACCTCTTCCGGGTAGATCTTCTCACCGCCGCTGTTGATGCTCACCGAACCGCGGCCCAGCATCGTGACGGTGCCGTCCTCCTCGACCCGGGCGTAGTCGCCGGGGATGGAGTAGCGGACACCGTTGAATTCCTTGAAGGTCGCCGCGGTCTTCACCGGGTCGTTGTAGTAGCCGACCGGGATATGCCCCTTGCGGGCCAACAGCCCGACCTGGCCGGAACCCGGCGTCACCGGGTTGCCGTCGTCGTCGATCACCGCGGTGGAGGCGTCGATCTTCACCCGCGGGCCACCGGTGTGCGTGGCGCCCTTGGCCGCGATGGAGATACCGCCGAAGCCGGTCTCCGAGGAGCCGATGGAATCGGTGATCACCGTGTTCGGGAGCAGGTCGATGTACTCGTCCTTGAGGGTCGGCGAGAACAGCGCCGCGCTACTGGCCATCGCCCACAGGTTCGTGTGCTGGTAGGGCTCGCCGGTTTCCGGGTTGCCGGCCTTGAGCGCGTCCAGCATCGGGCGGGCCATGGCGTCGCCGGTTATGAAGATCATGTTGATCGCGTGCGCGTCCACCGCCTGCCAGACCGTATGCGCGTCGAATTCCGGGATCATGACGGTTTTGCCGCCGTCGAACAGCCCGTGGAAAACCGCCGTCTGTGAACCGCCGTGGATCAGCGGGGGAATCGGGTAGCGCACCATCTGCCCGCCGGCCGCGCCGTTCTTGGCCTGCTGCCATTCGTCCTGCACGTATTCGCCGGTCATGAAGTTGATACCGCCGCCGAGTACGCGCCACCAGTCCTCGTGCCGCCACATGACGCCCTTCGGCATGCCGGTGGTGCCGCCGGTGTAGAGCATGAAGATATCGTCGGGCGAGCGATCGCCGAAATCGCGTTCACCGGACGATTCCGCCAGCGCCGCTTCGTATTCCACGGAATCGGCGGGGGTCGCGAACTCCGCGGTGCCGTCGTCGACCACGAGCACGGTCTTCAGCTTCGCGACCTTCGGCCGGACATTGGCCACCTTGCCGGTGTAGCGGCGCTCGTGGATCAGCGCCACCATGTCCGAATTTTCGAAGATGTACTGCAACTCGTTCTCGACGTAGCGGAAGTTGACGTTGACCATCACTGCCCGCGCTTTGAAGACCGCCACCATGGCCTCCACGGCCTCGATGGTGTTACGCGAGTAGATGCCGACCTTGTCGCCCGGCTGCACCCCGTGTTCCAGCAGGTAGTGCGCCAGTCTGTTGGCCCTGCCCTCCAGTTCGGCGAAGGTCACCGAGCGGTGGTCGTCAGCCAGCGCAACCCGGTCCGGCACGAGATCGATGGTGTGTTCGACGAGGTCGGCTATGTTGTACGTCACAACGTCAAAAATAGAACGTGTTACTGTTTCTGGCAAGGGTCCGAGTAACAGGAGAAACAACGATGCCTCAATGCCTCGTCGAGAAGCGCGGCCACGTCCTCATCGTCACCATGAACCGCCCCGAGGCACGCAACGCGCTCTCGGGCGAAATGATGGCGATCATGCGCGACGCCTGGGACCAGGTGGACAACGATCCGGAGATCCGGGTAGCCATCCTGACCGGTGCGGGCGGGGCGTTCTGCGCGGGCGCAGATCTCAAGGGTATGACCCAGCAGCATCCCGGGGACTCGTTTGCCGGCGGCGGCTGGGATCTGTCGAAGATCGAGGCACTGCTCAAGGGCCGCCGCCTCACCAAACCGCTCATCGCGGCTGTCGAGGGGGCTGCCATCGCCGGCGGCACCGAAATCCTGCAGGGCACCGATATCCGGGTGGCCGGGGAGAGCGCCAAGTTCGGTGTTTCCGAAGCGCGCTGGGGTCTGTTCCCGCTGGGCGGCTCCGCGGTCCGGCTGGTCCGGCAGGTCCCCTACACCGTCGCCGCCGATATTCTGCTCACCGGCCGGCATCTCACCGCCGCCGAAGCCAAGGAGATCGGGCTCATCGGCCATGTGGTGCCGGACGGCCAGGCGCTGGACAAGGCCCTCGAACTGGCCGATCTGATCGCGGCCAACGGCCCGCTGGCGGTCCAGGCCATCCTGCAGACCATCCGCGATACCGAATGTATGCCCGAGGAAGAGGCCTTCCAGATCGACGCCAAGCTCGGTATGGCGGTCTTCCAGTCCGCGGACGCCAAGGAAGGCCCCAAAGCGTTCAAGGAAAAGCGGAAGCCCACCTTCACCGGCAAGTGACCTTCCCGGCCGGCGAATAGGCGCGGAAATGCCCCGGTCGACTCTTCGACCGGGGCATTTCCTGCCTGCGCTTACGACTACTGGGCACCCGGGTAGTCCATGAAGAACGGCTCCCACTGGTGGCCGTCCGGATCCAGGAACGTGCGGCCGTGCATCCCGACCTGCGCCTCCTGCGCCTGTTTATCGGTGTTGACCTCTTCGGTGCCGCCGGCCGCCACCGCCGCCTCGGTGAGCCGGTCCACTTCCTCGGCGCTACCCAGTGACAGGGCATACGCGGCTCCGGTGGCGGCTTTGGTATCGGCGATCGGACGCTTGCTGAAAACGCCGAAGTGCTCATGGGTGAGCAGCATCAGGCAAATATTGTCGTCGACCACGATGCAGGCGGCATTCTCGTCGGTGAAATCGTCGTTCACCTTCCAGCCCAGCGATTCGTAGAAATTCTTGGAACGCGCCAGATCGGTGACGGGCAGGTTCACGAAAATCATCTTGCTGCTCATGGTTCGGGTCCTTTCGAAGCGGTGTTTCGGTCGTTCGCCGGCTCATGGGTAGAGACGCCGGCCGGTCCCGGAACTCATCGGTGCCGCCCAACCCGGTTCCCCCGGCGGCTGGAGTACGGCCTCGCCGGCCGCCGCGCGATGTGACGGTTGCGCCTGCTGAGGACGCAGTGGCGTAGCTGTGAACAGGTTGTTTCATCCCCTGTTCACATGTCGGTGCGCTGTGCCAGCATGGCACGCATGAGCGAGCAGACCGGCACCATCGACGCCGACGTACTCAGATCCTTCGAATCACATCGGCGTGAGCTCTGTGCTTACGCCTACCGCATGCTGGGCTCGTCCTTCGAGGCCGAAGATGCCGTCCAGGACGCCTTCACCCGGGCGTGGAAGTCCTACGACAAGTTCGAGGGCCGCTCCAGTCTGCGCTCCTGGCTCTACAAGATCACCACCAATATCTGCCTCGATATGCTCGACGGCCCGCAGCGCCGGGCCCGGCCGATGGATCTGTCCAGCCCCGGGACTCCCGATCAGCCGCTCGGCCCGCCCAAACCGGATTACGTCTGGGTCGAACCCATCCCGAACTCGCTCGCCTTCGGGTCGGATCCGGCCGAACATGTCAGCGCCAAGGACAGTCTGCGCCTGGCCTTCGTCGCGGCCTGCCAGCATCTGCCCGCCACCCAGCGCGCCATCCTCATCATGCGCGAGGTGCTGCGTTTCTCCGCCAACGAAACGGCAGAAGCCCTCACCATGAGCACCGCCTCGGTGAACAGCGCCCTGCAGCGGGCTCGGGCCACCATGAGCAAGGTGCAGCCCGCCGAAACCGACAGCTACGACGAAACCGATTCCGACCAGCGGAAACTGATCGACGATTTCGTCACCGCCTTCGAGTCCTACGATATGGACGCCCTCACCGCCCTGCTGAAAACCGATGTGGCGCTGTCCATGCCGCCGTTCGACCTCTGGATCTCCGGCCCGGAGAACGTGGCCGCCTTCATGCTCGGCACCGGCGCCGCCTGCCGCAATTCCCGCATGGTCCCGCTCGGCGGCGCCAACGGCCACCCGGCCTTCGGCCACTACAAGCCCAGCGGCGAACCCGGCCGCTGGACCCCGTGGTCGATCACGGTGCTGGAAATGAAGGACGGCGTCATCGCGGGCCTCAACTTCTTCCTCGACACCGAACGCCTGTTCCCCCTCTTCGGCCTGCCCCCGGAATGGACCGAGGAACCGGCCGTCGAACCGGCCTGAACCACCGGACCGAGGCATTTCAGGTTGTCCGAACGCGGTCACCACGGATACGCGGATGTATTCGCCGGCGGCCGGCCCGGAAACACGGGTCGGCCGACCACACCCGGCCCTTCGGCCAGGAATCTTTCGGCAGGGTGACCACCAATGTTCGACCCAGTGACCGCCAAACGCGTGGCCAGATGACCACTACGTCCCTGACCAAATGACCACCTGCCTGCCGTCCATATGACCACAGAACCTATGGCCAGATGACCATCAACTAGCCGTCCATATGACCACGCCCATGCCATAATGGCAGGATGAGCGGGTTTCGACTCCTACCCAGGCATGCGGAAGAGCTGATCGCCGAGTCGCTGGCGGACACTCGGGTGGTGCTGGTCAATGGGGCACGCCAGTCAGGGAAGAGTACGCTCACCCGGCTGGCAGGGAGCCGACAGCCGGACACTGTCATCCGGCTGTTGGACGATCCCGCCACCCTGCGTGCCGCCCAGGAAGATCCAGCGGGATTCGTCGATCGCGACAGCGGGTTGACCATAATCGACGAGATCCAGCTTGCGCCCGAACTGCTTCGTCCGATCAAGATGACGGTGGACCTCGACCCCACCCCGGGACGGTTCCTGTTGACCGGGTCATCGCGCGTACTTGCATTACGGACACTCCCGGATGCGTTACCCGGGCGCATGGAGATCATCGAACTGTGGCCTTTCGCGCAAGGCGAGATCGATGGACAGCCGGATGGTTTCGTCGATGCAGCCTTCCGTCACGGTCCCGATATTGACCATTCGTCCACGCTGAGACGCCGCGACTATCTCGAACGAGCAGTAATCGGCGGTTTTCCCGAAGCGGTTCAGCGGAGTACGCGCCGCCGGTCGGCATTTTTCGATTCGTACCTGCAAACCCTTGTCGAGCGCGATGTACTTCAACTCGCCGCCATCGAGCGGCACGGCGAAATGCTGAAACTGCTGACACTGCTCGCCGGTCGGGTGGGCAATCTACTCGTCCCGGGAACGCTGGCCGGCCAGTCGGGCCTGCCCCGGACGACGCTGGTGCGCTATCTCGAACTGCTGCAATCGGTTTTCCTGATCAAAAGCATCCCGGCCTGGTCACCCGGACCGACCTTCCGGGCTATCGGAACCCCCAAACTGGCGTTCGTAGATTCCGGAATAGCCGGACACCTCATCGGACAGGACGCCGCGCGTCTGGATGAACCCGGCGGTGCCGCCGGTCCGATGCTGGAAAACTTCGTGGCAATGGAGATCGCGCGGCAGCTGACGTGGTCGCAGCAGCGGGCGCGTATGTATCACTATCGCACTAAGGAAAAGGTCGAAGTCGATGTGGTACTGGAGACTCCCGACGGCCGTGTCGTCGCGGTGGAGGTCAAGGCCGGCGCGACAGTACGAACGGAGGATCTGACCGGCCTGCGCAACCTCGCAGAGAAACTGGACGACAAGTTCGTCGCGGGCTACGTGCTGTACACCGGCAAACAGACCTTGCCCTTCGGGCCGAAACTGCGAGCAGTCCCAATGGATGCACTCTGGCGGCTCGCTCCATAACCACGGGCGGCCGCGGCGGTATACCGTGCACCCGCCCTGCGGCCCGGATCGCGATCGACACCGACCCGCAGCGATCCATGGTCACGTCACTCGAGCCACGATCTGGGTCCGTGAATTACGAGCGGTCGAAGCGGCCGGAACGGGCGCTCACGGTGAAGGCTGCCCAGGCAGCGGAGGTGAAGGACAGAGCCGGGCCAACGCGATCCTTGGAGTCACGCACACCCACCACATCACGCTCGATGAACGCGACCTCGACACAATCCTGGCTGCCGCCGCTGTAACTGCTCTTGAACCAGCGAGTTTCGGATCGATCGACGCTCACCTTGCAAACTCCCTTGCCTTCTCGCGAAGCAGTTGCCTGCTGTCCTGCATGGTCAAGGCTACCCGCCAGAGGGCCGCGGGCGCGCCCCTATACCGCTCTATAACCCTCAGATCGTCGAAGTACATGGCCCCGGTATAGCCCTCGGCATAGACCACTGGCGGCTCGATAGGGTCGACACCCGCACGAACCTCGAAGTCCAGGATGGTGAACGGTCCTGTCAGGTCGCCCAGGGGCACACCAGAGCCGAACGGAAGAATTCGGAGATCGATATTCGCCCGGGTGCTCATATCCGCCAGATGCCGGAGTTGCGCTCCCATCACTCGGCGGCTCCCGATCACCCTGTGCAGCACGGATTCATCCAAGATGACAACGAAAGGAACAGGATCGTTCTTCTTCGTCAGCATGATCTGGCGGCGTCCGCGCAACTCGACTCGTCGAGCGATCTCACTTTCCGGCTCCAATGGATGCGCGAGCCGCGTAAGTGTCCGCGCGTAGTCCGGTATCTGCAACAAACCGGGAACAAGCTCCTGGAAGGAAGTCAGTTTCCGCGCCCCCGCTTCCAGCCCCATGTACACGTCGAAATTCAGCGGGATCAGATCTCCGTACTGATGCCACCAGCTCTTGCTGTTGCCTTGCTGGGCGAGTCCTTTGAGGGCGTCGAGCGTGGTCTCGTCGGCGCCACACACGCGGCAGATCGCTTCGATATCCCAGAGCCGGATCCGTTCAGCCGCGCCGGTTTCCAGACGCTGCACGGTGGTGGCGCCGCGTTCGATTCGTCGCGCGAGTTCCGCGATGGTGAGTCCGGCGCCCTGCCGGAGGTCCCGTAGGTATCGCCCGACTTGGCGACGCGGGAGGGTCGAGCCGATATCTGCCATGACAACCTACTTCCCCTGGATCACGCCCTCGAACTTGTGCCGACCGACCCGATCGGTCACCCCCACGCGCCGCACCGGTGTCAGCCGATAAATACCGCTTGTCGAGCCGAAATACAACTGCCCCAACGCTGATCGTTCCATTTGGAACAACCCCTCCGGCGTGGAACACCCGGACCACGCCGCCTCGGGAGGATAGGTCGAGTCGATATCCATAATTCGCATCCGTTTTCTGTGGATGCGGTCGTTTCGATTCATGGATAACCGCCCGGCGATCGCCGGATCCCGTTCTCGCCCTTCTGATCGATTCGCCCAAACCATCCACAGCCCAAACGGTTTTGCCAGAGGGACCGCTCTATTGGGCCTCGAAGCGCACGGCCCGAACGAGACACGATCGACGATCGGAGGCAACCATGTCGGGAATTCGCACCGACCAAGCCGACACCTGGCCACCCGCACTACCGCGGCGGACGACGCCGAGACACCAGACGCGGGAGGCGGCGCAGCGACTCTGGCAGGCAGCCGAATGTTACGACCTCGGCGTGCTCGAACGCGTCGCGCGCAGCCTGCGCGACCTCGACGCCGGTAGCGGATACCAGGCCCGAACCCACCACGAAATCGATGGAGTCATCGCCCGGTACCGGGCCGCCCACCCCGAGGCGCGATATGGCCACTGACGCCTGCGCCCTGCACACCGAACCCTGGGTCCCACTGTCCGTACTCAGCGTCGTCCGGCACGACGAAAGCGAACTCATCGTCCGATGCCCCGATTCGCTGTACTGCCTGCGCGGCGCACTGGTCACCGGCGGGCGGATCGCCCCACATTTCCGCAACGTCGAAGGTCTGTGCCCATGGATCGGGGTCGGTGTACAGCCCACCCCGGCCCCATGCGGCTGCCGCCCGTTCATCACCACCCGGCAACTACGCATAGTCACCCACCACGGCCGCACACCATGGGGCACGATCGCCTCGATCGCCTGTCCCGGCGGCTGCCCGGAATTCGCACCAGTCCAGGCCGGCCGGATCGGTCCGCACAGCCCACACCCCTGCGCCTGGGCCGGCATCCGCGTGGTCGAGAAGGGCCTGTATCCGCCGCTACTCACCGCCGAGGACTACCAGTGCACACCCCTTACAGCCGGCTGCGGTGCGGGCTGTCCATATACGGAAAGCTGTCCCAGGAGACAACCCGGACGCAACCATTGATACGGTGGAGTCCCTCTTCGGTATAGGTGACGACGACCTTCTTGCCCCGCGCCTTGGGGGAGACGGTTGCCACGAGCTCATTGTCGAGCCAGATGTCGAGAACGGTCATTCGGTTCGCTCCCGTCGGGGACGGATGGCGAGCTCGAGTTCGAGGGCGGCGAGTACGTCGAACAGCCGCTCGATCGCCTTCGTCGTGTCACCCTCTTCGAGCTGGGCGAGCGAGTAGCGGTTGGTCCGGGCGAGTTCCGCCAGTTCGGACTGCGTCATCCCTTGCGACTGGCGGGCAGCACGGACCACACGGCCCAGCGCAGACGCCGACCGCACGCGCGGCCCATCAGCACCGTCCGTTGTTGCCATATCGCCACATTATGACCGAAACGTTCCCATGTAAAGAAATCGCCACATCGGCGCATTCGCGCAGGAATGTGTTGATTTAGCAACACGCTACCCGCTGGACGTCCGCGGCGGGTAGCGCAGGCAGACCAGCAGCTACCCACTACCCGAAATCCAGTGGGCCACTCAGCAACTTCATCGGTGGATCGAGGCCGAGAGCCGCTCGATGTCGCCTGGGGCCTGTGTGCCGTCTGGTTTGATGTCATCAGCACAAGGGTGACGAGGAACAGATGGGGGTTCGACTATGCCGGAACGTTTTGCACCGCAAACACTTTCACCGACCACGAGCGACGCGGTCGTAGTGTTGCCAGGGATCATGGGCAGCGAACTGGTCGACGAGGACGGCACACCGGTGTGGGGGCTACGTCCGGCCGTCCTGCACGACGCCTGGATGGGCGACCGGCTTTCGGCGCTACACGTGACCGACGACGAACTGGCGGGCCGACCACGGTTGCGGCCCACCCGCCTGCTGCGAGTCCCGGCCTATACGCCGTTCCTACGTGGCTGCGAGCCGTACTCCAAGCTGCTCGCGCAGGTGTCACGGTCGGTGATCGATCCACGTGCGATGCTCGAATTCCCGTACGACTGGCGTCTCTCGATTCGATACAACGCCGAGTGCCTGGTGAAACACGCTATGGCACATCTCGAACGGTGGCGAACGACCGTGACGCGGGAGCGACTCGGAGACTCCGGCCAGGTGCGGCTGGTGTTGGTGGCCCATTCGATGGGTGGATTGGTCGCCCGGTACGCATCCGTCGTCGGGGGCCTGGCCGAGCACGTACGCGCTGTCATCACATTGGGAACACCCTATTTCGGTGCCGTACGTGCGGTGCAGATGCTGGCCACGGGAGCCGCGCCACTGCCCGTGCCCGCACGGACCGCGCGGGCGTTGGCGGAGACATGCCCGGGTGTCTACGATCTGTTGCCGCGCTTCCGCTGCGTGGCAGACGCCGCGGGGACGCGACCCCTCACAGTTTCGGACGTGGTCACGATCGGCGGGAGGAAAGATCGAGCTCTCGAATCCGCGGAACGGTGGGGTCACCTGAACCTACCGGCCGCCGGACCCGATACGGTCCCGGAGACCCGCGCCCTGGTGGGTGCCGCGCAGCCGACCTTACAGAGCCTGACGATCCAGGACGGGAGCTGCGACTTCATCGGATCGCTGAACGGAATCGATCACGGTGGTGATGCCACGGTGCACCGGGGCGCGGCGGCGCCGGGTGGGAATGCGGCGCACCCCTTACCGCAGAACCACGGCGCGCTGGCCTCGTCGGAGGAAGCGTTGAACTTCGTGCACGACAAGCTGGTCGGTGCCGATACCACCCCCGAACTGTCGGCGGCCCGGCCGCTGAGTGTGGATTTTCCCGATATGGTGGCAGCCGGCACGAAGGTGAACGTCTGCGTGCGCACGGACGACGAGCGACCCAGCGGTATCGGCGTGCGCAGCGCGGAACTGGCGTCTGGCCGAACCCAGCGGTGGTCCCCCGGACGACGTGGCGCGACAGGGTGGATTTTCACCTGCGCCGGCCTGTCGCCAGGGCCGCACCGCATCGAGGTGGGTGGAGGCGGCGGTTCCGCTGTCTCCGAGATCGTCTTCGCGGTGGCATGATGACCGGCCTGCGTCTCATCGGCGTCGGCCTCGGCCATTACGCCGGCGAACCGGACTGGGCACTCGAGCAAGCACAGGACAGCCGCCGCCGGGTCGAGGAGTTGTTCGGCCGGCACGGTGCCGTGGCCGAAGACTGGACGGCACAGGCCTACTGGGCCACGATCGCCCCCTGTCTGGATCGATGGGCGGAGTCGAGTGAACATTCCAGCATCATCTACTGGGTCGGGCACGGTGACTACTCCGACGACGGTTACCGGGCAGCATTGGCCGACAGCACCGGTCCGCTGCGGGCGACCAATGCGCTCACCGACGAGGTACTCACCCACGTGCTGCGGGACCAGCATCGCCGCCGGATCGCCGACGGCAGTGATGGCTGGGTCCTGCTGATCCTGGACACCTGCGGTTCCGGCCCCGGTGCGTGGCGATTGTGGCGATCGTTCGAGGACAACCCGCCGGCGAACGTGGGCGTGATCGCTGCGGCCGCGTCCGGGGCGGCCAATGTGGGCCGGTTGCCCGGATATCTGGAACGGGTGCTGCATGGATTCGACGGCAACGACAGCGCCGGTATCCCCCTGCGCGAGGTGATGCGGCGACTGGAGGACCTGCTCGAAGACGGTCTCCGGCACAAGCAAGTGTATTCGGCGTTCGGGCCGTCGGCCTATCTGCCGCACCCTGCCGGGACACCGGCCGGGGTGATGGCCCCGGTCGATGTGTCACGGGAGATGAACAAGATCCTGGACGCGGCGCCGCCGCAGGTACGCAATCATTACTACGCGAAGGCGCGCGGTGGTGAGATCGGTGATCCGGCATGGCATTTCATCGGGCGAACCGATGAGCGCCGACGCATATCGGCATGGCTGCGCGATGACACGGACGGTATGTTCGTGGTCACCGGGGCACCCGGCTCGGGCAAGTCGGCGCTGCTGGGCATGCTGCTGGCCACAAGCGACGATACGGTGACCGCCGCTATCACCGCCACCGGCTATGGCCGAGTCCCCGAGGAATTACGCCCTGTCGGCGTTCGCTTCGACGCGGTGCTGCACCTTAGCGGTCGCACCGCGGCCGAAGTAGTGACAGCGCTGGCCGAGGCGATAGGCGAGGACGCGGCAACGCTGTTCCGGGCACCCGA
>NZ_JARWPM010000305.1 GCF_029869215.1 Nocardia carnea | reverse complement strand
GTTCAGCCCCGCGATACTCGCGGCTGCGCCGCATTGTCTCGCGGGGCTGAACGCAGGGACGGGCCGAACCCTCCAAATGCCTCGCTGAACTCGGCGCCGCCGTGGTCGCGTTCGCTTTCGGGGGTTATCGATACTGCGAGTGCCTCGCTGGACTCGGCGCCGCCGTGGTTGTGCTCGGTTTCGGGGTTGTGCCCGGACAATGCCTGGCTGGGTGGGGCGCCACCTGGCTGCGTTTGATTTCGGGGTTATCCACATTGCGAATGCCTGCTGAACTCGGCGCCGCCGTGGTCGCGATCGGCTCCGGGGTCATGGACACTGTGAATGGTTCGCTGGGTGCGGGGTCGCCGGGGTTGCGTCAGGTTTTGGGTGGCCGGTTCGTCCAGAAGCCGCGTCGGACTCGGCGGCGTCGCTGCGCGGGACCGGAATGGACGTGGTCGAAGCCTCTCGGGGCCTGGCTGGGTTCTGCGTCGCTGGTGGGCGTGTTCGCGGACGGGCGCGGGCTGTGGCCGGGCAACCGGGAGCGTTGATCCGGGCGTGCTGTGTCACGGGGTGAGGGGGAAATCCGCGCGGCCGGGGGCGGCGCAATACGATTGTCGCCGTGAGTACTGTCTACGACTGCGCCGAACCCGATTCCCGCGCCGCCGGCCTGGCCGCGGCCTCCAGTGCTCTGAAATCGGGACGATTGGTCGTGATGCCCACCGACACCGTGTACGGCCTGGCGGCCGATGCGTTCGATTCGGCGGCTGTGGCGTCACTGCTGGCGGCCAAGGGGCGGGGCCGGGATATGCCGGTGCCGGTACTGGTCGGGTCGTGGAACACCATCGACGGTCTCGTTTTCTCGGTGCGGCCGCAGGCGCGGGATCTGATCCGGGCGTTCTGGCCGGGCGGGCTGAGCATCGTGGTGCAGCAGGCGCCGTCGCTGGCGTGGGACCTCGGTGACGCGCGGGGCACCGTGATGCTGCGGATGCCGTTGCATCCGGTCGCGCTGGAACTGCTGCAGGAGGTGGGTCCGCTGGCGGTGTCCAGCGCGAACATCTCCGGGCGGCCGGCGGCCGCGAATGTGACCGAGGCGCGTGAGCAGCTCGGTTCCGTGGTCGGGGTGTACCTCGACGGAGGTCCGGCGGAGCATGCCGTCGCCTCGACCATCGTCGACCTCACCGGTGATCAGCCACGCATCCTGCGCGCGGGTGCGGTGCCCACCGAGGCGGTGGCCGAAGTACTCGGCACCACCCCCGACGCGCTGATCGGATCCTCCGCGCGGTGAGTGAACCGGGCGGTGCGGAGGAGCGGGCGGTAGCTGTGGTGACGGGGTGGTCGGCGCGATGACCGGGTCCGGTGCGGTTGTCCCGCTGCGCGAACTCCTGCTGGTACTGCTGATCTCGGCGGTGGTCACCTTCCTGGCCACCGGTGGTATCCGCACATTGGCGATCGGGTTCGGCGCGGTGGCGATTCCGCGTGATCGTGATGTGCACGTCAAACCGATTCCCCGGATGGGCGGGGTCGGTATGTACATCGGCGTGGTGGCGGCCGTGTTGTTCGCCCATCAGCTGCCGGCACTGCGCCGCGGGTTCGACTACCGGCCCGATATCGCGGCGGTCCTGGTGGCGGCGACGATCATCGTGGCGGTCGGCATCGTGGACGATCGCTGGGGTCTGGACGCGCTCACCAAATTCGCCGGTCAGGTCACCGCCGCGGGTGTGATGGCGGTGATGGGCCTCGGCTGGTACCTGATCTACGACCCGTTCAGCAACACCACCGTCGTCCTCGACGGCCTGCAGGGCGGGCTGGTGACCGTCGCGGTGGCGGTGACACTCATCAACGCCATGAACTTCGTGGACGGGCTGGACGGCCTCGCCGCGGGGCTGGGCCTGATCGCCTCGGTGGCGGTTTTCGCCTTCGCGATCGGCCTGCTCACCGAACAGGGCGGTTCCGTGGACAGCTATCCGCCCGCGCTGCTGGCGGCCGCGATGGCGGGCGCCTGCCTCGGTTTCCTGCCGCACAACTTCTCGCCCGCCCGGATCTTCATGGGCGATTCCGGGTCGATGCTGATCGGGCTCGTGCTGGCGGCCGTGTCCACCAGCGCGTCGGGCCGGATCCCGCTGCAGGGGTACGGGCCGCGCGATATCGTCGGCCTCCTCTCGCCGCTGCTGCTGGTGGGCGCGGTGATGTTCATCCCGGTACTCGACCTGCTGCTGGCGATCGTGCGCCGGGTACGAGCCGGGGTCAGCTTCTCGACGCCGGACAAAATGCATCTCCATCACCGGCTGCTGCAGATCGGGCATTCGCAGCGCCGGGTCGTGCTGGTGATCTATCTGTGGGTCGGCATTCTCGCCTTCGGCGCGGTCGGTACCTCGGTGATGGACCGGCGCGTAGTGGTGGTGCTGATGGCCGCGGGCTTCCTGTTCGCGCTGGTCGTGACCGCTGTTCCCGGTTTGTGGCGGCGGCAGGCGCGGCGGGAGGCGGCGGGGTCGGCTCCGGGGTCCGGGTAGAGTGCGGACTGTGTCCACCAGCTCCGCCGCCCCCGGTACCTCCGACCACCAAGACGCGCCGCTGCGCGCCGCCCTGCGGTACGGACTGATCGGTCTGGCGGTGCTCACGGTGCTCGCGGTCGTGCTCGCGACCCTGGCGGCAGGCGTCGCCGGACTGTGGGGTGCGCTGCTGGGGGCCGCGATCGGCGGCGGTTTCATCCTGACCACGGCCGCGGTGGTGCTCCTCGGCGCCACATTGCCGCCCACGACGGCCGGGCTGGTTATGCTGGCCAGCTGGGTCGGAAAACTGCTGGTCGCGCTGATCGTTATCGCGGTTTTGCAGCAATTCGAGTTCTACGATCGAATCGCTTTGTTCCTGACCGTCGTGGGTGCGCTGATCATCGTGCTGGGCGCGGAGACTTACGGTGTATTGCGCACCAAGGTGCCGATTGTCAACCTCCCTGATCAAGACTCGGGCGCCGATTCCGAAACGCCCTGACCGGTATCTACGACGACTTGTCGTAGATAACATCGCCCCCGCTACGCGTTGTCGTAGATCTCTTGGTAAAGTCTTGGTAAGCAAGCGGCTCGGTGAGGGGTCCCGGCAAAGGTCCTACGAACTGCCGCTATGCTACTGCCGTGCCGGGCTTGTAAAGAGTTCGGTTCTGCATGTCGACGATGTCGCCGACACACGTACAGACGCCAGCGCGGAACCCCGCTACAGCTGCTGACGAACTTCGAGCCGACCTCAGTCGACCACATTGATCGTCAATGTCCGATCGAACCGCGGGAAAGAAACATCCCGCGGCCCGAACACGGGAGAGAACGCTGAGCGTCACCACCTTGGCCGCGGAGTTTCACGCGCCGTCGCTAACCGACTTTTTCCCTCCGGCGGTGCTGTTCGAGGGGACTCCGTTCGAACTCGATCGGCTGATGCTGGTCCGGCTGCTGATGACGGCCGTGCTGGTCGCCTTCCTCTTCCTGGCGTTCCGTAGTCCGCGACTCGTGCCCAAGAAGCTGCAGAACATCGGCGAAATGGGCATGGTCTTCGTCAAGGAGCAGATCTGCGACGAAGTGCTCGGCAAGGAAAGCGGCCGCAAGTTCTTCCCGCTCATCGCGACGATCTTCTTCACGGTCCTGTTCCTGAACTTCTCGGGTGTTATTCCCGGTCTGAACATCTCGTCGAACGCGCGTATCGGCATGCCGCTGGTACTGGCTGTGATCGCGTATATCGCGTTCAACTATGTGGGCATCAAGAAGTACGGCTTCTTCACCTATATGCGCAGCAGCGTCGTCGTTCCGAATGTTCCGCCGGCCATGCACGTCCTGCTCATTCCCATCGAGTTCGTCTCGACGTTCATCCTGCGCCCGTTCACGCTGACCGTCCGACTCATGGCGAATATGCTCGCCGGCCACATCATGCTGGTGCTGTTCTTCAGCGCGACCCAGTTCTTCCTCTTCGACGCGGACAACTGGATGAAGGTCTTCTCGCCCTTCTCGCTGCTCGGCGGACTCGCCTTCACACTCTTCGAACTGCTGGTCATTTTCCTGCAGGCCTATGTATTCGCGCTGCTGACCGCCGTGTACATCAGCCTCGCCCAGCACGCCGACGACCATTGACCGACGACCGGAACAACCGATAAGGACCTGCTACACCACGCCGACCGGCGGGTGAGCAATAGAAAGGGAATGGAAGACTCATGAGCCTCTCGTACTTGGCCCAGGAAGCTGCCACCAACGAATCCACGCTGCGCGGCCTGGGTGCCGTCGGTTACGGCCTGGCGGCCATCGGCCCGGGTATCGGCGTCGGTATCGTCGTCGGTAAGGCGATCGAGGGTATTGCCCGCCAGCCCGAACTCCAGGGCACCATCCGGACCAACATGTTCCTCGGCATCGCGTTCACCGAAGCCCTGGCGCTGATCGGTCTCGTCGCCGGCTTCATCTTCTGATTCCGATGAACGAGTTCACTCTGCTCGCAGCGGAAGGAGAGGACATCAACCCTCTCATTCCGGCGACGTACGACATCGTCTGGTCGGCGGTCTGCGTGGCGATTATCGCCTTCGTGGTCTACAAGTACGCCGTTCCGCGCCTCATGAAGGTGCTGGACGAGCGCGCCGACAAGATCGAGGGTGGCATCGAACGGGCGGAGGCGGCACAGACCGAAGCCCAGGAGACACTGCAGCAGTACCAGAAGCAGCTGGCCGACGCCCGCCTGGAAGCCGCGAAGATCCGTGAAGACGCCCGCACACAGGGCCAGCAGATCCTCGCCCAGATGAAGGCCGACGCCCAGGCCGAGAGCGACCGTATCGTCGCGGCCGGGCACACCCAGCTGGAAGCCCAGCGCCAGCAGATCCTGACCGAGCTGCGCGCCGAGGTCGGCCGCACCGCGGTGGACCTGGCCGAGAAGATCATCGGGCAATCGGTATCGGACGAGGCCAAACAGGCCGCGACGATCGATCGATTCCTCGATGAGATCGACCGGTCGGATGCCGGTATCGGGGTCGGAAGGTAACGACGGAGGCGTGAGAACCATGTACGCAGCAAGCCGTGAGGCCAGCTCCCGGTCCAAGGAGGCTCTTCGGGCCGCGCTGACCGGAAGCAACGGTGTCGCGGCCACGACGGGGTCCGAACTGTTCGCCGTTGTCGACGTACTGGACGACCAGCGTCCGCTGCGTGTGGCGCTCGCGGACGTGTCGGTGCCCGGTTCGGCCCGCGCCGAACTGAGTGAGCGGGTCTTCGGGAGCCGGGTCAGCGCTGCCACGCAGGCGGTGCTGACCACCGCGGTAGCCCAGGATTGGTCCCGCGCCCGCGACCTGGTCGACACCCTGGTCCTGCTCGGGCAGCTGGCGCTGCTGGAAGCAGCGTCCGAACAGGGGCGGATGACCGCGGTCGAGGACGAGCTGTTCCGGCTCGGCCGGATCATCAATGACAATCCGCAGCTCGAACAGGCCCTGTCCGATCGTGCCGCCTCCCCGGCGGCCAAACGGGAACTGCTCGGGCGGCTGCTGTCCGGCAAGACCGAGTCCATCACCCAGAGCCTGGCCGAACAGGTGGTGACCAGGCAGCGTTCCGGGATCGGCCCGGCCTTCGACGAACTGTCCGATCTGGCCGCGGCCCGGCGTCAGCAGATCGTCGCGCATGTGCGGTCGGCGAGCGAGCTGACCGATTCCCAGCGGGAGCGGCTGGCCGGCGCGCTGGGCCGCATCTACGGCAAGTCCGTCACCGTGCATATCGAAGTCGAACCCGAGCTGCTGAGCGGTCTCGTCGTACGCATCGGCGACGATGTGATCGACGGCAGTGCGATCGGCCGACTGGAACGGCTGCGCCGCTCGCTCACCTAGCGGTACGCCACCGGGAACCCCCGGCGCACCGGCCGCACCACACCCCCCGACATTCCAGACCAGAGACCGAGAGCAGGAAGAACATGGCGGAGCTGACGATCTCCTCCGACGAGATCCGTAGCGCGATCGAAAGCTACACCCAGAGCTACACCCCGGAAACCTCCATCGAGGAAGTCGGTGTCGTCACCGATACCAGTGACGGCATCGCGCATGTCAGCGGCCTGCCTTCGGCTATGGCCAACGAGCTGCTCGAATTCCCGGGTGGCGTGCTCGGCGTGGCGCTGAACCTCGAGGACCGTGAAATCGGTGCCGTCATCCTCGGCGAGTTCGCCGAGATCGAAGAGGGCCAGCAGGTGCGCCGCACCGGCGATGTGCTCTCGGTCCCGGTCGGCGACAAATTCCTGGGCCGCGTGGTGAACCCGCTCGGCCAGCCGATCGACGGTCTGGGCGAAATCGAATCCGACGAGCGGCGCGTGCTGGAGCTGCAGGCCGCCACCGTGCTGGAGCGCCAGCCGGTCGAGGAGCCGATGGCCACCGGTATCACCGCCATCGATGCGCTCACCGCGATCGGCCGGGGCCAGCGTCAGCTGGTCATCGGCGACCGTAAGACCGGAAAGACCGCGGTCTGCATCGATACGATCCTGAACCAGAAGGCCAACTGGGAGTCGGGCGATCCGGCCAAGCAGGTGCGCTGCATCTACGTGGCGATCGGCCAGAAGGGTTCCACCATCGCGGGCGTCAAATCCGCGCTGGAGGAGCACGGCGCGCTGGAGTACACCACCATCGTGGCGGCCCCGGCCTCCGATTCCGCCGGCTTCAAGTGGCTGGCGCCCTACACCGGTTCGGCCATCGGCCAGCACTGGATGTACCAGGGCAAGCACGTCCTGATCGTGTTCGACGATCTGACCAAGCAGGCCGAGGCCTACCGCGCGATCTCGCTGCTGCTGCGCCGCCCGCCGGGCCGCGAGGCCTACCCGGGCGACGTCTTCTACCTGCACTCGCGGCTGCTGGAGCGTTGCGCCAAGCTCTCCGACGAGATGGGCGGCGGTTCGATGACCGGTCTGCCGATCATCGAGACCAAGGCCAACGACATCTCGGCCTTCATCCCGACCAACGTCATCTCCATCACCGACGGTCAGGTCTTCCTGGAGTCCGACCTGTTCAACAAGGGTGTCCGCCCGGCGATCAACGTCGGTACCTCGGTCTCCCGTGTCGGTGGCGCCGCGCAGACCAAGGGTATGAAGAAGGTCGCCGGTTCGCTGCGTCTGGAAATGGCCCAGTACCGCGAGCTGGAGGCGTTCTCCGCCTTCGCCTCCGACCTCGATGCCGCCTCGCTGGCCCAGCTCGAGCGCGGTGCCCGCTGGGTCGAGCTGCTCAAGCAGGACCAGTATTCGCCGATCCCGGTCGAGGACCAGATCGTCTCGATCTTCCTGGTCGACGCCGGCTACTACGATTCGGTGCCGGTCGCCGATATCCGCCGCTTCAATGTCGAGCTGCTCGAGGATCTGCACGCCAACGCCGCCGATGCCTTCACGAGCATCGCGGGCGGCAAGGTGCTGCAGGACGAGGCCGCCGAGCAGATCAAGACGGCCACCGACAAGTTCAAGCAGGGCTTCCTCGCCTCCGACGGCAGCCGCGTGGTGAACGAAGCCGACGCCGGCGAACTGGCCCACGAAGAGGTCGAGTCGCTGTCGGTCACCCGCAAGCACGTCGAGAAGTAGACCGGGCGAACCATGCGCTGTTTTCCTGTAACGCCACGAACGAAGGGAGTGTGAACCGCCGATGGCTACCTTGCGCGAGCTGCGCTCCCGTATTCGTGGTATCAACTCGATCAAGAAGATCACCAAGGCCCAGGAGCTGATCGCGACCTCGCGTATCACCAAGGCCCAGGCCCGGGTCGCGGCCGCCAAGCCGTACTCCGAGGAGATCACCAAGGTGGTCGCGGAGCTGGCGAGTGCGTCGAAGAATCTGTCGCATCCGCTGCTCACCGAGCGCCCGGACCCGAAGCGGGCCGCGATCCTGGTGATCACCAGCGATAGCGGTCAGTGCGGCGGTTACAACTCCAATGTGCTCAAACGCGCCGAGGAGCTGATGACCACCCTGCGCGGCGAGGGCAAGGAACCGGTGCTCTACGTCATGGGCAACAAAGGCCTGACGTACTACACCTTCCGCAACCGCCGGCCGGTCGCCTCGTGGACCGGGTTCTCCCAGCAGCCGACCTACCCCGATGCCTCGGCGGCCTGCAACCACCTGGTGGAGAGCTTTATGGCGGGCTCCACCGGTGAGGTCGAGGCACCGGACGGTACCGGTCCGATCGCGGGCGTGGACGAACTCCATATCGTCTACACCCGGTTCGTGAGCATGCTGTCGCAGACGCCGGAGGTGCGCCGGATGGCGCCGATTCAGATCTCCTTCGTCGACGAGAACTTCGATCTGGGCAAGGACATGCTGTCCGATTCGCCCACGGCCGAGGTGCACGCGCAGTACGAATTCGAGCCCGACGCCGATGTGCTGCTGGCGGCCCTGCTGCCGAAGTACATCAATACGCGGATCTACGCGTCGTTGCTCGACGCAGCGGCATCCGAGCACGCCGCTCGGCGCACCGCAATGAAGGCGGCCACCGATAACGCCAACGAGTTGGCGAGCTCCCTGTCCCGGCAGGCGAACTCGTTGCGGCAGGCCAACATCACGCAGGAAATCAGCGAAATCGTCGGCGGCGTGAACGCCCTGGCGGCCAGCTCGGAACGCGACTGAGACGCAGGAAGAGAACCTAGAAAATGACCGCAGCTGTTACTCGAGAAGACTCGAGCCGGACCGGCGCCGCCAGTGGCCGCGTGGTCCGCGTCATCGGCCCCGTCGTGGACGTCGAGTTCCCGCGGGGTTCCATCCCTGAACTGTTCAACGCCCTCTCCGCCGAGATCACCCTGAAGTCGGTGGCCAAGACGCTGACCCTCGAGGTCGCCCAGCACCTCGGTGACAACATCGTGCGCACCATCTCGATGCAGCCCACCGACGGCCTGGTCCGTGGCGCCGAGGTCCGTGACTCCGGTAAGCCGATCTCGGTGCCGGTCGGCGATGTCGTCAAGGGCCACGTGTTCAACGCCCTCGGCGACTGCCTCGACAGCCCCGGCCTGGGCCGCGACGGCGAGCAGTGGGGTATCCACCGCAAGCCGCCGAGCTTCGACCAGCTCGAGGGTAAGACCGAAATCCTCGAGACCGGCGTCAAGGTGCTCGACCTGCTGACCCCGTACGTGAAGGGCGGCAAGATCGGCCTGTTCGGTGGTGCCGGCGTCGGCAAGACCGTGCTGATCCAGGAGATGATCACCCGTATCGCGCGGGAGTTCTCCGGTACGTCGGTATTCGCCGGCGTCGGTGAGCGCACCCGTGAGGGCACCGACCTGCACCTGGAAATGGAAGAGATGGGCGTTCTGCAGGACACCGCCCTCGTCTTCGGCCAGATGGACGAGCCGCCGGGCACCCGTATGCGCGTCGCCCTGTCGGCGCTGACCATGGCGGAGTACTTCCGCGATGTGAAGCACCAGGACGTGCTGCTGTTCATCGACAACATCTTCCGGTTCACCCAGGCCGGTTCCGAGGTCTCGACCCTGCTGGGTCGTATGCCCTCGGCCGTCGGTTACCAGCCCACCCTGGCCGACGAGATGGGTGAACTGCAGGAGCGCATCACCTCGACCCGTGGTCGTTCGATCACCTCGCTGCAGGCGATCTACGTCCCCGCCGACGACTACACCGACCCGGCGCCGGCGACCACCTTCGCCCACCTGGACGCGACCACCGAGCTCTCCCGCCCGATTTCACAGAAGGGCATCTACCCGGCCGTCGACCCGCTGACCTCGACCTCTCGTATCCTCGAGGCCTCGATCGTGGGCGAGCGGCACTTCGCGGTGGCCAACGAGGTGAAGCGGATCCTGCAGAAGTACAAGGAACTGCAGGACATCATCGCCATTCTCGGTATGGACGAGCTCTCCGAAGAGGACAAGGTCCTCGTCGGCCGGGCCCGCCGGCTGGAGAAGTTCCTCGGCCAGAACTTCATCGTGGCCGAGAAGTTCACCGGTCAGCCCGGTTCGGTCGTTCCGCTGGAACAGACCATCGACGACTTCGACCGGGTCTGCAAGGGCGAATTCGACCACTTCCCGGAGCAGGCGTTCAACAGCTGCGGCGGTCTCGACGATGTCGAGGCGGCCGCGAAGAAGATCGCCGGAAAGTAGTCCTTCATGGCGGATATGTCAGTTGATTTCGTCGCGGTCGAGCGGCGGCTCTGGTCGGGCCGGGCGAGTTTCGTCAGCGCCCAGACCACCGAGGGCCAGATCGGCATCATGGCGGGTCACGAACCCCTGCTCGGGCAGCTGGTCGAGGGCGGCACGGTGACCATCGTCGATACCGACGGCAACCGGGTCGTCGCCGCGGTCCACGGCGGCTTCTTCTCGGTGACCGCGAATACGGTGCGGGTGCTCGCCGAGCGGGCCGAGTTCGCCACCGAGGTCGATGTCGACGCGGCGCGCAAGGTACTGAACGAGGGTTCGGCTTCGCCGGAGGACCAGCTGGCCGCGCAGGGCCGGGTTCGCGCTGTCGAACAGGCCGCGACTGCCTGATCTCGCGGACGAGAAGTCAACAGAATATTTTCGGCTCCCGGGGGGGGGGGGGCCGCCGGCGGCCCGGCCCCCCGCCCCCCCCCCCGCCGGGGGCGCGCCCCCGGAACCGGGGCTGGGCGCCCGCGACCCAGGCGACGGTCTCGGGCCAGCTGTGCTGCTGGAAGTCGAGCAGGGCCTGGGCTTCGGT
>NZ_JARWPM010000304.1 GCF_029869215.1 Nocardia carnea | reverse complement strand
GGTGCCCCGGGGCCCCGCCCCCCCCCAACCCCCCGTTTGGGCCCCCCCCCGCCCCCCGGCCCGGGGGGCCCGGCCCAAAAACCCCCGGGCCCTAACCCTTTGCCGGTTAACGGCCCGCTCGTTCATTCCCGGTCGCTCAGCTCAGCGCCTGCTCGAGGTCGGACAGGAGATCGCTGATGTCTTCGATCCCCACCGAGAGCCGTACCAGATCGGCCGGCACTTCCAGATCGGACCCGGCGGTGGAGGCGTGGGTCATGGCGGCAGGATGTTCGATCAGTGATTCGATACCGCCGAGCGATTCGGCGAGGGTGAACACCTCGGTGCGCGAGCACAGGTCGCGGGCGGCTTCCAGACCACCGGCCAGCCGCACCGAGATCATCCCGCCGAACCGCCGCATCTGTTTATCGGCGACGGCGTGGCCGGGATGTTCCGGCATTCCGGGGTAGATGACCTTGCTGATCGCCGGGTTCCGGGACAGGAATTCGGCGAGCGTTTCGGCGTTGTCGCAGTGGCGGTCCATCCGCAGCGCCAGAGTTTTGGCGCCGCGGAGGGTGAGGAAGGCGTCGAACGGTCCGGGTACCGCGCCCGCGCCGTTCTGCAGGAACGCGAAGGCGGTGTCGAGTTCGGCGTCGTCGGTGATCAGCGCGCCACCGATCACATCGGAGTGGCCACCGAGGTACTTGGTGGTGGAATGCACCACCACATCGGCGCCGAGCAGCAGCGGCTGCTGCAGGTACGGGGTGGCGAAGGTGTTGTCGACCACGAGTTTGGCGCCCGAGGTGTGCGCGATATCGGCCAGCGCGGGGATGTCACCGATATTGAGCAGCGGGTTGGTGGGCGTTTCCACCCAGATCAGCTTGGTTTCCGGCCGGATGGCGGCGCGCATCGCGTCGATATCGGCGACGGCGGCCGCCGTATAGCTGATACCCCAGCCGGTGAAAACCTTGTCGATCAGCCGGAACGTGCCACCGTAGGCATCGTCCGGGATGACGATATGGTCGCCGGGCCGCAGCATGGCGCGCAGCGCACAGTCGGTGGCGGCCATCCCGGAAGCGAACGCTCGGCCGTACCGGCCGTTCTCCAGGGCGGCCAGGTTGGCTTCCAGGACCGTGCGGGTGGGGTTGCCGGTCCGGGCGTACTCGTACCCGCCACGCAGCCCGCCCACGCCGTCCTGGGCGAAGGTGGAACTGGCGTAGATGGGAACGTTCACCGCGCCGGTGCGCGGATCGGGATCGTAACCGGCGTGTACAGCCCTGGTGGTGAATCCCAGTTCGCTCATAGCCCCACCATAAACGTCGGGTGCCGGCTTCTTGCACGCCGGTCCGGTGTCGGGCCGTCGCGGCGGTCCGCGACTCGAACGCGCAGCTCCGCCGCTCACCGTGAGCACCGCGCCACCGCGGGCACCGACCGGGCCGCCGGTGCGGATTACGCTGGGCGCATGCAGACCGTGGCCGAACTTTTCGCGACAGACACCCTGCTCACCGGCGAGGAACGGGAGATCCGCGATACCGTCGCGGCGTTCACCGAACGCCGGGTGCGGCCGCATATCGCGGAATGGTTCGAGACCGGCACTTTCCCGGTCCGCGAGATCGCGCCGGAACTCGGGACACTGGGTGTGCTGGGGATGCATCTGGAGGGTTACGGCTGCGCCGGGCTCCCGGCGACCGCGTACGGCCTGGCCTGCCAGGAACTGGAGGCGGCCGATTCCGGGTTGCGCTCGCTGGTATCGGTGCAGGGGTCGCTCGCGATGACCGCGATTCACAAGTTCGGTTCCGAGGAACAGAAGACCGAATGGCTACCGGAAATGGCGGCGGGCCGCATGCTGGGCTGTTTCGGGCTCACCGAACCGGATTTCGGGTCCGATCCGGGCGGTATGCGCACCCGGGCCCGGCGCGACGGCGACGACTGGGTGCTCAACGGATCGAAGATGTGGATCACCAACGGTTCGGTCGCCGATATCGCGGTGGTGTGGGCAAAGGTGGACGTGCAAGGCAAAGATGTCGTCCGCGGTTTCCTGGTACCGGCCGGCACCCCCGGTTTCACGACCCGGGAGATGGCCCGGAAACTCTCGCTGCGCGCGTCGATCACGGCCGAACTGACGCTCGACGACGTCCGGCTACCCGGTACGGCCGTACTGCCCGGCTCCGAGGGCCTCTCGGCCCCGCTGTCCTGCCTGAGCGAAGCCCGGTTCGGAATCATCTTCGGCGCGCTGGGCGCGGCCCGGGACTGTTTGCAGGCGGCGATCGATTACGCGCGCACCCGAGCGGTTTTCGACAAGCCCCTGGCGGCGTATCAACTGACCCAGGCGAAATTGGCGGATATGGCCGTGGAATGGGGTAAGGGCCAGCTACTGGCATTGCATCTGGGGCGTTTGAAGGATCGCGGCGAACTCACACCGCAACAGGTGAGCGCCGGAAAACTGAACAGCACCCGCGAAGCGATCGCGATCGCCCGGGAATGCCGCACGATATTGGGCGCCAACGGAATAACCCTCGACTATCCGGTGCTGCGGCACGCGAACAATCTCGAATCGGTACTCACCTACGAGGGCACCGCCGAGGTGCATCAACTGGTGCTGGGCAAGGCGCTGACGGGCAGCGCGGCATTTCGCTGAGCGCGCCGGAGCCACTTGCCATTTCATCCCGGTCCACTCGCGGTTACCGGCGAATACACTGCCTCACAACGTGTCCCGCTCCGGCGGAGGACATTGTTACCAACCGTCATCCTCGAGCCATCTTCGTGTCACCCATCCGCCGGGCGGACGGCGCACTCTGATATGCGCACCCAGGGCGGGTCGGGAAAGCGTCCCGGGTGAAGTACACGGAGGTGCGTTATGAATTCGCAGTCGCCCGGACCGGGCAATCGGCGACCGGCTACCACGGCGAAATCCGCCGCCAGTTCGAAAGTCGCGCGCAGTTCGCGCGACCGCACCGCCACCCTACGATTACCCGATCAGCGCGAACTCGTCGCCGCGTTCACCGCGGCCGAGCATCCACAAACCGCCCAGCCCCTGCTGGCGTGGGCGAACACCCTGGCCCATCTGCACCGCCGCCGGCACGGCGATCCGCTGTCGACGGCCGGAATAGATTGCCGCCGCGCCGAAGTCGTCGAATTGATCGACCGCTGGATCAGCGACCGGGTCACCGAGGCGCGCGCCCGCCGGCCGCGGGCCGATTCCCTGGGAAAGACGATCGATCGGATGGCCGCCGCACATGTGCACGCGAACCACCTGCTGCATCATTGCGAACGCGTCTCCGACGACCGGGTGCATGCGGCGTGGTATCGGCTGGCACTGCTGGCCGACGAATGGACGGACCTGGTGACCGGCGCCGAGCCCGTACGCCGCAGGACCTGATCTTTCGCCGCCGCCACCTGCATAAATGCGCCTTATATCACAATTCGATATAGAGCGGCGCGTTGTTACCATCAGGATATGTTCGCCCTGGGTCCCCGTGTGTTCGAAGTTTCCGCCCGCCGTTTCCTGGAGGGCGTCCACCGGACGCACGGGGCTCCGGCGCGCGCCGCGGCCGCCGCGCTTCCCGGTTTATCGGCGGTGCTCGATCAGCATGCCGCCGCGGTACGCGACATCCTCGAACTCGGTATCGACTCCACGGCGCAAGCCCCCACCACCGTTCTGGTGGCCGGTTATATGCGCGGCCTGATGCACGAACTGACCGCGCCGCTCACCGAACCCGCCGATTGGGCGACCGCCGAATGGTTACATCTGCGCCTCGCCGGTGCCTGCCAGCAGGCCGGGTATCCGGCGCGCTGACGCGGTAGACGGCATTCCGCCGTGGGCCCGGGGGCCCGGGGGCGGGGGGGACAGTTGTTATTTACCGCGGGTAAGCAGGGGGGGGGGGTGGGCCGCACCCAGCCCCGCACTCGCCAGCGCCGCCCGGATCACCCGCACCAGCGACGGACCGTTCGGCGCCGTCAAACCATTCGACGCACCGTCCTGATTAACCGCCGACCCCCGCCCCACACCCCAAACCCCGCC
>NZ_JARWPM010000303.1 GCF_029869215.1 Nocardia carnea | reverse complement strand
CGTCGCGATCCCGATCCTGATCGTGGTGGTCCTCGCCGCCGGCTATTTCCTCGAAGGGCGTGACAGCGCAACCGCTACCGACGCCGGTCCCGCGAACACCGCGGCGGCGGACGAGGTGCGGTCGGCCCTGGACCGGCTGCCCGTGAAGGCGGAGGCCGGGATGGCCGGCTACAGCCGGGAGAAGTTCCCGCACTGGGACAACAACGAGGCCGAACACGGTTTCGGCCCGGAGTTCGCGCAATATCTCAAATGCACCACGCGCGAGGTGATGATGCTGCGCGACGCCACCGGCGAGGTGAGCCTGGACCCGAAGACCTGCGATCTGAAGATCGGCACGGGCGGCGGCTGGCAGGACACCTACGGCGTACTCGATGCCAAGACCGGGAAACTGAAGCCGTACAAGTTCATCACCGATCCGGCCGGGGTCGACGCCGAACATATCGTGCCGCTCGCGGAAGCCTGGCGTTCGGGCGCCAAGGATCTGGACACCGATACCCGCCGCAGGATCGCCAACGACGCGCAGAATCTCATCGCCTCCGACCCGTCGGCCAACCGGTCCAAAGGCGACCAGGACCCTTCGGATTACCTCCCGCCGGGGACTTTCCGCTGCGGATATATCTCGCACTACGTCCAGGTCAAGCTAAAGTACGGGCTGAGCGTCGATCAGGACGAGCAGACCGCACTGCGGACCGCGGTGGACGACTGCGTAAAACGAGGTGAGTTCAAATAGCCGAAGTCATCGAGTTGCCGGGGAAAACCTCCGTGATGACCCGGGAGGCCGGGACGATCTCCGGC
This sequence comes from Nocardia carnea, assembly GCF_029869215.1. Taxonomy (GTDB): domain Bacteria; phylum Actinomycetota; class Actinomycetes; order Mycobacteriales; family Mycobacteriaceae; genus Nocardia; species Nocardia carnea_B. The sequence goes on along the minus strand of NZ_JARWPM010000303.1, from coordinate 1,959 downwards.
GCCCTGGACATCACCGTCGACCCCAAGGGTTACGGCATGGTCCGCTACCGGGAAACCGAGGAGTGGTACACGATCGGCAATCTCGATGACACCACACCGCGCACGTGGAAATCCTGCACCGAACTCGCGGACGCCATCGCGAAGGTGCGGGGGACCCGCGACGCCGCGGGCAACACCATCCCCTTCGCGTGCTGAGGTGGGTGGGGGCGAGGTAAATGAGCAACCCCCCCCCCCACCCCCCCCCCGCCCCCCCCCCCCCCCCCTCCCCCACCCCCGAACCCGCCGCCGCCACAGCCGCTACCTCCCCCACCCCCACCACCGCGAGCACCATCGCCGCTTCCGGCGAACCAGGCGCCCGCACCGCCCGCGCCCGCCGACCGCAGCGGCGCCCGGTTGCGCCGGTACCCGCGCACCGCAGCCACCACCGCCAGTACCACAGACACCGCGAGAAGCCATGCGCCCGCGACGGAACCGACGGTGAACAGCACGATGAGACCGATCAATGCGGTGGCCACAACCAGCAGAACGAGCACGGTACCTCCCCGAAATCCACAGCCGCTGCACAACATGCTACGCAGCGCCTGTGACAGCTGAGCGGTTATGGATTCGAGCCGGACCGGTATGCGGGGAAGTGCGCCGGACTCAGCTCACCGTCTCCGACCAAGCAATGCGGTAGCGCTGCTCGGTGCCGACCAGCTTCTCGGCGTCCATCATCCGGGCCATCACGGGCATCACCAGCTGCATCACCTTGCGGGCCACCGGCCCGGGGGTTTTGCTGTGGTTGATCTTCGCGGCCCGCGCCGCCACACCCTCCACCCGGGAACGGCGCAATCCCTCGTACGTGGCGAATGCCTTCTCGGGCTCGGGAATATCGCGTAGGCAGCGGGCCAGTTCGACCGCGCTCTCGATCGCCAGCGAGGCGCCCTGGCCGGAACTGTTGGACGGTGCGTGCACCGCGTCGCCGATCAGCACCATGCGGTGCCGGTACCAGTGCGGCACCGGCGGCATGATGTGCAGAGCACCGGTGACCTCCAGCTGTTCCGGTGTGGTCGCGCGGGCGAGCCGGCCACCCGGATAGTCCTCGCCGTAGGTATCGCGCAGGGTCTCCAGCCAGCGCTCGGGCGGGATATCGCGGGCCTCGGTGAGCGAAAGATATTCCGCGCTGGGCAGATTCGCTCCCCAGCCGATCCTTCCGTCGCCCAGGGGCCAGTACAGGTAGTAGGCGCGTTTCCCGTAGGCGAAGACGATCGTCTCGGCCGGGGTGTCGATATCGCATTCCACGGTGGCGCCGAAGCCGAGCATCCCGGTGAAATCCGGACCCGGGGCGGCAGGGTCGATCAGCCGCCGCACGGTGGAGCGGATACCGTCGGCGCCGATGAGCACATCGGCGGTGGCGGTGCTGCCGTCGGCGAACCGCGCGGTCACGCCCTCGCCGGTATGTTCGGCCGCCACCAGGCGTTTGCCGTAGTCGATCGGCACACCGGCCGCCACGGCCCGTTCGTGCAAAACCCGGTGCAGGTCACCGCGGTCGACCAGTTGTAAGGGCGGCTGGTCCGGCAGGCTGGGAGCGGGCAGCAGCTTACCGCCGACCGACAGGCACATCCGCGGCACCGGTGCGGCGATCCCGCGGACGGCATCGCCCGCACCGATCACATCCAGGGCGGCCACACCGTTCGGCGCGAGGGCCAAACCGCTGCCGATCGTGTACGCGGGCCCCGGGTAGGCCTCGTAGACGCGGGCCTCGATACCCGCCTTGTGCAACGCGGTGGCCGCCACGGGCCCCGCGATTCCGCCGCCGATCACCAGCGCGCTTCGTGTTCCGGACACAGGTGTACTCCTAGTTGTCGGGGGGGGGGGGGGCGGCGGGGGGGCGGGGGGGGGGGGGGGGGGGAGGCCAAACCGAAGCCGCCCCCGCGGGGGGGTCGGGCGCGGCCGAGGCGCGCCCCCCCACCCGAACAG